>DASWSY010000163.1:0-2445 GCA_036402415.1 Rhizobacter sp.
GCCGAGGTCTCGGTCAGGCCGTAGCCTTCGGCGAAGACGATGCCGAATTCCTTTTCCAGCCGATCGGCGATCGCCGCTGGCATCGAGGCCCCACCGCCGTTCATGAACTTCAGGCTGGAGAGATCGAAGCTCTTGTAGTTGGGGCTGCCGAAGAGGTCGATCACCATCGTCGGGATGCAGGTCCAGTGCGTGATCTTGTAGCGCGAGATCAGGCGGCCGACGAGCTCGCGGTCCCAGCGCGGCACCATCACCACCGTCGACCCGGCAAAAACGCCTGCCGACATGCCGACCATGCCGGTAATGTGGAACATCGGCACCACGCCGAGCCCCACCACCTCGGGCCCGCCATGCGCCCACTGGATGCCCACGCTGTTGTGCATCACGGTGCGGTGGGTGTGCATGCAGCCTTTCGGGTTGCCGGTGGTGCCCGAGGTGTAGGGCAGCACGGCCAGGTCGTCGGGCTGGGCGGTGTGCGGGCCGGGCACGCGCTTCATCGCCAGCACGTCGTTCCACATGAGGTACTCGGCGCTGCCCTGGTCGGGCGCCGGCAGCACCGGCTCGCTGCGCAGCCAGGCCTCGACCGGCGCCGCCGGCGCGTCGGCCGGGTCGATGCCGCCGGGCGGGAACATCGCATCGGCATAGCGCGTGACCAGCACGTGCGACAGCCGCTTGCCGGCCGGCAGCGCGGCGTTGGCCTGCTCGACCGTGGCCGCGAGGTCGGCGCCGCAGATCGCGACGCGCGCCTCGGGGTCGGTGACGTAGTGGCCGAGTTCGTCGGCCTTGTTCATCGGGTTGACCGGCACCACCACCGCATTCGCCCGCAGGATGCCGAAGAAGGCAGCAAGGAACTGGGGACAGTTCTGCATGTAGAGCAGCACGCGGTCGCCCGACTTCACGCCCACGCTCTGCAGCCAGCCGGCCACGTGGTCGGCGTCGTCGTGCAGTTGCGCGTAGCTCATCGGCTTGCCGAAGAAGATGGTCGCCGCCTTGTCGGGGAAGCGCTGCGAGGTCACGAAGAGGTTGAACCACAGCGAGGTGGCCGGCACGACCAGCTCGCGCGGCAGGCGGCGTGGCCAGAGGCGTTCGTGGGGACGGGATGCTGCTTCGGGCACGGGAACTCCTTGAGAACTACACGAGGTTTCGAGGGACCGGTTGGAAGACCGGGTATGGCCTGAAGCATGGCAGTGCCAAAGGGTCGGCGCCGCTACGGACAAACCCTAGCGCGGCACGAGCGTTGCCATGACTCCCGGGCGCCGGCCCTCTACCGATGACAACCGGCCGCCTGTCGAGGAGCATTCCATGAAGACCAGCTCGATCCTGCGCCGCGCGCTCTCCCCCTTCGCCGGACTGGCCGCCGCCTCGCTGCTCATCGCCTGCGGCGGCGGCGATGACCCGGTCACCCCGCCCAGCGCGAACCAGGCCCCGGTGATCACGCTGACGAGCCCGGCCGAGGGCAGCACCTACCGCGCCGGCGACACCCTCACCGTCACCGCCACCGCGACCGACCGCGAAGACGGCCGCATGCCCGCCAGCGCCCTCACCTGGTGGATCGACCTGCACCACGACACCCACAGCCACCCCGCGCAGCCCGTCACCAACAGCGGCAGCGGCACCTTCGTCACGCCCACGCGCACCGAGGTCTCGGCCAACGTCTGGTACCGCGTGCACGTGCGCGCCGTCGACAGCGGCGGCCGCGCCACCGAGTTGACGCGCGACGTGCGGCCGGAAACCGCCGACATCACGCTGGCCACCCAGCCGCCCGGCCTGCAGCTCAGCCTGGACGGCCAGCCCGTCAGCTCGCCGCTCACCGTGACCGGCGTGCAGGGCGTGGAGCGCGACCTGGGCGCCGCGAGCCAGGTCGCCAACGGCCGCCGCTACACCTTCAGCGGCTGGAGCAACGGCGGTGCGGCCACCCACACCATCGCCACGCCCAACGCCAACACCACCTACACCGCCAGCTTCGTCGACGCCGGCCCCGCCAACAACACGCCGCCCACCGTGGCCCTGAGCGCCGCCGGCAGCGGCGTGGTCGGCACGCCCGTCGCGCTCTCGGCCACCGCGGCCGACGTCGACGGCACCGTCACCCGCGTGCAGTTCTTCGACGGCGGCACGCTGCTGGGCGAAGACACCAGCGCGCCCTTCGAATGGTCGTGGACACCCGCCACCGCCGGCGTGCACACCCTCACTGCGCGCGCCACCGACGACAGCGGCGACAGCCGCACCAGCGCCGCCGTGAGCGTGACGGTGATCGACAACACCACCGCCGACAACCAGCCGCCCAGCGTATCGCTCACCAACCCGCCGAACCTCGCCGGCGCCGTGACCGGCACCGTGACCGTGAGCGCCACCGCGACCGACAACGTCGGCGTGAGCGCGGTCGAGTTCCAGGTCGACGGCCTGCCGCTCGGCGGCGAGGACACCAGCGCGCCCTACGAGGCCACGTGG
>DASWSY010000164.1:0-4080 GCA_036402415.1 Rhizobacter sp.
GGTGTTGCTGGCGCTGTGCACCTCCCTGCCCGAGGTGAGCACGGTGGTGGGCGCGGTGCGGCTGCGCCGCTACGAGCTCGCGATGGGCGACGTCTTCGGCACCAACCTCTTCAACGTGACCATCATCGTGCTGGTCGATGCCCTGCACGACGGCGACCCGGTGCTCACCCAGGCCGGCCCCTTCGCCGCCTTCGCGGCCCTGCTCGCGGCGGCGATGACGGTGGTCTTCCTCGTGGGCATGCTCGAACGCCGCAACCACGCGTTCTTCCGCATGGGGCTGGACTCGATCCTGGCGGTGCTGATGTACCTGGGCGGGCTCGTGGTGCTCTACGGACTGCGGGAGACCTAGCGTGGCGGCACGTCCTGGCGGCAGTCGCCTGGAGCTGGTCGTCTCGGCCTGCTTCATCGCCGCCATCGTGGCCTGGGGGCTTGGCGCGCCCGCCACGCTCGCCGCGGTGTTCGACCTCGCGCTCGCCTCGATCACCCGCAACTTCGGCTGGTTCTACCTGTGGCTGGTGCTGGGCCTCGTGGTGCTGGCCGCAGGCCTCGCGATCAGCCCTTACGGCAACCTGAAGCTCGGCCGCGACGACGACGAGCCCGAGTTCTCGCTCGGCGCATGGTTCGCGATGCTCTTCGCCGCGGGCATGGGCATCGGCCTCGTGTTCTGGGGCGTGGCCGAGCCGATCTCGCACTACGGCGAGCCCCCGCCGGGCATCGTGGCGCGAACGCCGGAGGCCGCCAACGCCGCCATGCGCTACAGCTTCTTCCACTGGGGGCTGCACCCCTGGGCGGTCTACAGCATGGTGGCGCTGGCCATTGCGTTCTTCCAGTTCCGGCGCGGGCAACCGGCACTCGTGAGCAGCGTGGTGCGTTCGCTGCCCTGGGCCTGGGTGCAGCGCCTGGGACCGGTGGTCGACGTGCTGGCGGTGATCGCCACCGCCTTCGGGGTGGCCGCGTCGCTCGGCATGGGGGCGTTGCAGATCAACAGCGGCCTCAACCGCGTGGCCGGGCTCACGGTCGGCAGCGCGCAGCAGGTGGGCATCATCGTCGTGACCACGTTCATCTTCCTGGTGTCGGCGGTGACGGGCGTGCAGCGTGGCATCAAGTGGCTGTCGACCTTCAACCTGATCGTGGCGGGGCTGCTCACGCTTGCGGTGCTGCTGCTCGGGCCCACGGTGGTCATCGTCGACACGTTGACCAACACGCTCGGCAGCTACCTGAGCGAGCTGGTGCGCATGAGCCTGCGCACCACGCCGTTTCGCGACAGCAACTGGGTCGGCGGATGGACGGTCTTCTACTGGGCGTGGTGGGTGTCGTGGGCGCCCTTCGTCGGCCTCTTCATCGCCCGCGTGTCGCGCGGGCGCACCATCCGCGAATTCATCCTCGGCACGGTTGCGGTGCCGGCCGCTGCGGCCTTCGTGTGGTTCTCGGTGTTCGGCGGCACGGCGCTGCACTTCGAGATGGCGCGCGGCGTGCCCATCGCCGACGCCGTGGCGTCGGACGTGTCGACCGCCCTCTTCACGATGTTCGACGCCTTGCCCTTCGGCGGGCTGCTCTCGGGCACGGCCACCGTGCTGGTGCTGGTCTTCTTCGTGACCTCGGGCGACTCGGCCACGCTGGTGCTCGGCATGATGAGCACGCGCGGCTCGGAGCACCCCTCGGCGCGCGTCAAGATCGTCTGGGGCGTGCTGGTGTCTGGCATCGCCATCAGCCTGCTCCTCGCCGGCGGCCTGCAAGCCACCCAAACGGCCACCATCGTCTTCGCCCTTCCCTTCGCCTTCGTCATCCTCCTGATGGTGGCGGCGCTGCTGCGCGCGGCCAAGGCCGACTGGGCGGCGCACGAGTTGCGCGAGCGCGCCTTGCGGCGGCGCATGCGCGAACTCGCCGACGCCCAGGACCCGACGAGGCGGCCCTGACCCGGCAGCACCGCGCCGGGCAGCCCGGCCTCAGCCGGGCTTGCGCGTGACGAGCCCGTCCCACGCCTCGCGCATGGTGGCCAGCACGATCGCACGCGCATCCGGGTCGCCATGCCACAGCGCGCTCAGGTACTGCCGCGCCTGCTTCACGCTCACGTGCGGCGGCAGCGGCGGCACGTTGGGGTCGGTCACCATCTCCAGCAGCACGGGGCGGTTGGCGGCGAAGGCCTCGTCCCAGGCCGGGGCCACCGCCTCGGGCCGGTCGACGCGGATGCCGTGCAGGCCCAGCATGCGCGCGAACTCGGCGTAGGCGAAGGCCGGCAGGTCCTGCGAATCGCTGAACTTCGGGTCGCCCGCGGTCACGCGCTGCTCCCAGCTCACCATGTTGAGGTCGGCGTTGTTGAGCACCATCACGACCAGGCGCGGGTCCTGCCACTCGCGCCAGCGGTGGGCGATGGTGACGAGGGCGTTGATGCCGAGCATCTGCATCGCGCCGTCGCCCACCAGCGCCACCACCGGGCGTCCGGGGTGGCACAGCTTGGCGGCGGTGGCATAGGGCACCGCGTTGCCCATGGTCGCGAGGCCGCCCGAGAGCGAGCCCATCATGCCGCGCCGGGCCTTGAGGTCGCGTGCATACCAGGCCGCCGAGGTGCCCGAATCGCAGGTCACGATCGCGTCGGCCGGCAGGCGCGGCGAAAGTTCCCAGAACACACGCTGCGGGTTGACCGGCGTGGCCTCGTTCATCGCGCGTTTTTCCAGCACCTGCCACCACTGGCGCACGTCGGCCTCCACCTTCTCGCGCCAGCGCCCGTCGGACTGCGGCTTGAGCATCGGAAAAAGCTGCTGCAAGGTGAGCCGGCTGTCGCCGACCAGGTTCACCTCCGTCGGGTAGCGGATCGAGAGCTTGCGCGGGTCGAGGTCGATCTGCACCGCACGCGCCTGCCCTTCCTTCGGCAGGAACTCGGAATACGGAAAGCTCGTGCCGACCATGAGCAGCGTGTCGCACTGGCTCATCAGCTCGTAGCTCGGCACCGTGCCCAGGAGGCCGATGGCGCCGGTGACGTAGGGCAGGTCGTCGGGCACGGCGAACTTGCCGAGCAGTGCCTTGGCGATGCCGGCACCGAGCCGGTCGGCCACGGCGATCAGCTCGTCGGTGGCGTGCAGTGCGCCGGCGCCGGCCAGGATCGCGACCTTGCGGCCGGCATTGAGCACCTCGGCGGCGGCGCGCAGCTCGTGATCGGCGGGCGCCGAGGCGCGGTAGGTGGTGCCGATGCCCGAGTGCACCGTGCCGTGCTCGTGCGGCGGCTGCTCCACCGCGTCCATCTCCTGCAGGTCGTGCGGCAGCACGATGCACGTGACGGCGCGCTGCTCCCGCGCGATGCGCATGGCGCGGTCGACCAGGTGGCGCACCTGCGCCGGCACGGTGGCCATGTGCACGTACTCGTGGGCCACGTCCTTGAAGAGGCTGACGAGGTCGACCTCCTGCTGGTAGTCGCCGCCGAGCGCGGCCCGTGCCTGCTGGCCGACGATCGCGACCACCGGCTGGTGGTCGGCCCGGGCGTCGTAGAGCCCGTTGAGCAGGTGGATGGCGCCCGGCCCCGAGGTCGCCATGCACACGCCCACCTCGCCGGTGAACTTGGCGTGGGCGGTCGCCATGAAGGCGGCCAGCTCCTCGTGGCGTGCCTGGATGAATTCCATGCGATCGCCGATGCGCCCGAACGCGCCCATGAGGCCGTTGATGCCATCGCCCGGGTAGCCGTAGACGCGGCGCACGCCCCATGCGTGCAGCCGCTCCAGCAGTTGATCGCTGACTGTCTTGCTCATGCGGCCATCCGCCGGCATTCGTCTGCACAACGCCTGCAGGCCTCGGCGCAGCGGCGGCAATGCTCGTGCTCGTGGCGTGCGCACTCCTCGCCGCAGGCCTGGCACAGCTCGGCACAGAGCGCGCAGATGCGCCCCGCGTGTTCGCTGCCGCGGGCCATCGCCCCGGCCGCGAGCTGGCAGATGGCGGCGCAGTCCATGTCGAGCGCGATGCAGCGCGCCATCATCTTCACGTCGTCTTCCTGCAGGCAGGCGGTGGCGCAGTGCTGGCAGGCGACGCTGCAGTCGTTGCAGGCGGCGATGCAGGATTGGTAGTCGGACAGGGTCATGGCAGCGCTCCTTC
>DASWSY010000165.1:0-17655 GCA_036402415.1 Rhizobacter sp.
ATTTACATTGCGCGCACCCGTTCCACTCCACTGAAAAGCTCCCATGCCGCGCGCCCGTCCCGACGACGACAAGAACCTGCCCCTGGTGGCCGACATCCGCCTGCTCGGGCGCATCCTCGGCGACGTGATCCGCGAGCAGGAGGGCAAACCGGCCTTCGAGCTGATCGAGCACGTGCGCCGCCTGTCGGTGGCCTATCGCCTGAAGCACGATGCCCAGGCGGGCAAGGCACTCGACCGCCTGCTCAAGAACCTGTCGGCCGACCAGACGGTGAGCGTGATCCGCGCGTTCAGCTACTTCAGCCACCTCGCCAACATCGCCGAGGATCGCCACCACGTGCGCCGCCGCGAAGTCCACGAGCGCCAGGGCGACCTGCAGGAAGGCTCGCTCGCGATGAGCCTGAACCGCCTGGCCGACGCCGACATCCGCGCCACCGAGATCGTCAAGACGCTGGACCACGCCTTCATCTCGCCCGTGCTCACCGCGCACCCGACGGAAGTGCAGCGCAAGAGCATCCTCGACGCCGAGCGTGCCATCGCTGAGCTCGTGAGCCAGCGCGACAAGCTCGCCACCACGCGCGAGCTCGACCAGAACGAGGCGCTGATCCGCGCCCGTGTCACGCAGCTCTGGCAGACGCGCATGCTGCGCTACACCAAGCTCACCGTCGGCGACGAGATCGAGAACGCGCTCAGCTACTACCAGAGCACCTTCCTGCGCCAGATCCCGCGCCTGTACCGCGAGCTGGAAGACGCCCTGCCCGGCCACCCGATCGCGCCCTTCTTCCGCATGGGCAACTGGATCGGCGGCGACCGCGACGGCAACCCCAACGTGAGCGCCGAGACGCTGCAGATGGCGCTGCGCCGCCAGGCCGAGACCGCGCTGCGCTATTACCTGACCGAAGTGCACGAGCTGGGCGCCGAGCTGTCGATCTCGGCCCTGCTCTCGCCCGTCACACCCGAGATGCAGGCGCTGGCCGCCGCCTCGCCCGACCAGGGCGCGCACCGCGAAGACGAGCCCTATCGCCGCGCGCTGATCGGCATGTACGCGCGCCTGGCCGCCACCCTGCACGAGCTCACCGGCACCGAGGCGCTGCGCCATGCGGTGGCGCCCCAGTCGCCCTACACCAGCAGTGAAGAGTTCCTGCAGAACCTGCGCGTGATCGAGGCCTCGCTCAAGTCCCACCATGCCCAGGCCCTGATCGCGCCGCGGCTGAAGCCGCTGATGCGCGCGGTGCAGGTGTTCGGCTTCCACCTCGCCACCGTCGACCTGCGCCAGAGCTCCGACAAGCACGAGGCCGTGGTCGCCGAGCTGCTGCGTGTGGCCCGCATCGAGGCCGACTATTCGGCGCTCGATGAGGCGGCCCGCCGCGAGCTGCTGGTGCGCCTGCTCAACGATGCCCGCCCGCTGCGCGTGCACGGCGCCGAGTATTCGGAGCACACACAAGGCGAAGTGGCGATCTTCGAGACGGCGCTGAAGATGCGCCGCGCCTATGGCCGCGAGGCGCTGCGCCACTACATCATTTCGCACACCGAGGACGTGAGCGACCTGCTGGAGGTGCTGCTGCTGCAGAAGGAAGCGGGCCTCATGCGCGGCACGCTCGACGACAGCGCAAGCTGCGACCTCATCGTCTCGCCGCTCTTCGAGACCATCGGCGACCTGCGCCGCGCCGGGCCGATCATGCGCGAGTACTACGCCCTGCCGGGCATCGCGCAGATGATGGTGCGCTCGGGCCGCGAGCAGGACGTGATGCTCGGCTACAGCGACAGCAACAAGGACGGCGGCTTCTTCACCAGCAACTGGGAGCTCTACCGCGCCGAGACCACGCTGGTGCAGCTCTTCGACGAGCTGAAGAAGGCCCACGGCATCGTGCTGCGCCTCTTCCACGGCCGCGGCGGCACGGTCGGGCGCGGCGGCGGCCCGAGCTTCCAGGCCATCCTCGCGCAGCCGCCGGGCACGGTGAACGGGCAGATCCGCCTCACCGAGCAGGGCGAGGTCATCAACTCCAAGTACGCCAACCCCGAGATCGGCCTGCGCAACCTCGAGACGCTGGTCGCGGCCACGCTCGAAGCCACGCTGCTGCACCCGACCAAGTCGGCGCCCAAGGCCTTCCTCGAGGCCGCCGACACGATCAGCACGGCCAGCATGGCGGCCTACCGCAAGCTGGTCTACGAGACCCCCGGCTTCACCGACTATTTCTTCGCCGCCACGCCCATCCGCGAGATCGCCGAGCTCAACATCGGCTCGCGCCCGGCCTCGCGCAAGGCCACGCGCGCGATCGAAGACCTGCGCGCCATCCCCTGGAGCTTCAGCTGGGGCCAGTGCCGCGTGGCGCTGCCGGGCTGGTGCGGCTTCGGTTCGGCCATCAACGCCTTCCTGGGCTCCAACGCGAAGGAACGCAAGGAACGCCTGCTGCTGCTGCAGCGCATGTACAAGCAGTGGCCCTTCTTCCGCACGCTGCTGTCCAACCTGGACATGGTGCTCGCCAAGACCGACCTCGGCATCGCCGCGCGCTACGTGGAGCTGGTGGAAGACAAGCGCCTGGGCAAGAAGATCTTTGCGGCGATCGAAGCCGAGTGGCGCGCCACGGGCGACGCGCTCGGCCTCATCACCGGCGAGAAGAAACGCCTGGCGACGAACCCATCGCTCGCGCGCTCGATCGAGCACCGCTTCCCCTACCTCGACCCGCTGAACCACCTGCAGGTCGAGCTGATGCGGCGCTATCGACAGCAGCGCGACGACGACCCGGCGATCGAGCGCGTCAAGCGCGGCATCCACATCTCCATCAACGGGGTGGCGGCGGGGCTGCGCAACACGGGCTGAGCCGCGGGAGGCGCTTCCGCGACATTTCTGGACTGGCGCGTACTAATCCACAAAGCGCGCTTTGCATCCAGACAAACCCCGAGCGATCTGCCCCGTGATTTAGCAAGTCGATACAAGTGGAGGCCTCAGAATCCATTCAATGATGCACGCACGTCCACTTTAGAGACGTGACAGCCAAAGAGCCGATCGCACGGCCTGCATCACACCATGGAGACAACATGAGATTTTCGCCCGGCCCAGATGCGGCACCCAGGCTCGGTGGTGACAAGATCACCACCGGTTTCCGTTTTCGGGGGTTCGTGGCATGAGCGGGTTCATCCACATCACCGAGAAGACCCCGGCGTGGCAGCACGCGCTGCGCATGGCCGCGGCGGTGGGGGCCGTGCTCGGCGCCTTCGCCTGGTTCGTGCTGGGCGACGAAGGCCTGCCGATGGCCCCGCCGGCTGCAAACGGCTCCACGCCCTTCGTCAAGGCCGCTCCTTTGCCGGCACCCCCACCCGCGGTCCCGCACGCCGCCGCGCGTGACGACACGCACGAAGCCCGCCTCGCCCAGGCCGCCGCACGGCTCGGCCAGCCGGAAGACGAGACTGCTGATGACTACGCCGCCCGCAACGCCGGCATCGACGTACGCCGCCTCACGCTGCAGCGCGACCAGACGGCACGCGCCTTCCTGAGCGAAGTGCTGCTGGCGCCCGCGCAGGCCGGCTTCGTGGTCGCCGAAGTGCAGCCCGAAAGCCGCTACGAGCGCATGGGCCTGAAGCCGGGCGACGTGATCTACACGCTCGACACCCCCGGCACACCGGACATCGACGAAAGCTCGATGGTCGCGCTGATGCAGCAGAGCGAACTCTCGCTCGAGGTCTACCGCCAGGGCACGCTCAAGCGCCTGCACACCAGCCTGGTCCACGTGGAGAACGGCGATGTACTCCCAGCGCCCTGACCCTTCCGCGCCGCCCGCCGACGCGCCGGCGCGCCGCTCGCAGGTCTACGTCTACGCCGACGGCTTCATGTTCTCGTGCGACGGCATGACCGCGCCGCGCACCGAGCGCTACAGCGCCACCCTGCTCTTCGCCACCTCGGACGACGACGTTGACATCGAGGTCGACGGCCAGCGCCTGCGCGTGCAGGTCGCGGTGCTCAAGCCCTTCGTGCCGAAGACGCTGCACGCCGCCCACCAGGCCTTCGTCAGCATCGGCCTCAACCACACGCACCCCGGCTACCGCGCGTTCACCCGCATGGCCGAGCCCGGCTTTGCCAGCATGCCCAAGAGCCTCTTCCCGGGGCTTGCGCCGCGCTTGCACGCGCTGCGGGCCGGCACGCTCGACATGGCGCAGGCGCGGCAGGTGTTCGAGCAGTGCATCGACGCCATCACCCGCCTGATGCCGCCGCTGCGTCCGCTCGATCCGCGCATCGAGCACGTGACCGCGCTGCTGGCGCGCGACCACCGCCAGCCGCTCGACGCGCTCGCCGCCCAGGCCTGCCTGTCGTACTACCGCCTGTCGCACCTCTTCTCGAACGAGATGGGGCTGTCGCTGCGGCAGTACGTGCTCTCGCTCAAGATCCACGCCGCCGCGCGCTGCATCGGCGCGGGGCTGAGCCTCACCGCCACCGCGCACGAGGCCGGCTTCACCGACTCGGCGCACCTGTCGCGCGTGTGGACCAAGGCCTTCGGCGGGCCGCCCTCGCACTTCCTCAACCAGCGGCGTTTCGCCATCCAGCCGACGCAGGGCGTCAACGCGGCACTGCGCGAAGCCGCCTAGGCGCTCGCGCGAAGCAACTGCGCCACCACGGCGACGGCGATCACCTCCGGCGCCTTGCCAGCGATGCCCGGCAGGCCGATGGGGCACACCATGCGGTCGATCGCGGCGTGCGGCACGCCGCGTTCTTCGAGCCGGTGCACGAAGCGCTGCTTCTTGGTCTTCGACCCGATGAGGCCGAAGAAGCCGAAATCGCCGCGCCGCAGGATGGCTTCGCTCAGGCGCAGGTCGAGCTCGTGCTGGTGCGTCAGCACGAGGTAGAAGGCGCCAGGCGGCGCGTGGCGCACCTCGCCTTCGACCGCATCGACCGCCAGCCGGCGGATGTGGCGCGGCCACGGGCGGCCGTCGAGCGATGCCGGGAATTCGTCTTCACGCTCGTCGATCCAGTCGACCTCGACCGGCAGCGTCGCCAGCAGGCGCACGATCGCGCGGCCCACGTGCCCGGCACCGTAGAGCTGCAGGTGAAAGCGGGCCGCCTCCTGCGTCCACGCCGCGAGCTGCTCGGCCAGCAGCCGCTCGAACGACAAGGTGACCGCCCCGCCGCAGCACTGCCCGAGCGACGGCCCGAGTGCGTAGTGGATCGACTGGGGCGCCGCCGCATCGTTCGCCAGCATCTCCCGCGCCCGCGCGATCGCCTGCCATTCCAGATGCCCGCCGCCGATGGTGCCGGCCACCTCGCCCGGCGCCACCAGCATGCGCGTGCCGGCCTCGCGCGGCACCGACCCGCGGGCCTCGGACACGCGCACCACCACCGCCGCGCGGCCACGGCGCAGCCAGGCCTCGGCGGTGTCGCGCAGGGTCTCCATCTCAGCCCGCCTGCACCGCCTGAATCGCACGCAGGATCGCCTCGCTCGTGGCCGGCGCCGAGAGCGGCGGGTCGACCCGGTGCCCGCCCACCGACGACACCGCGTCACGGATGGCAAAGAACACCGAGAACGGCAGCAGCAGCGGCGGCTCGCCCACCGCCTTGCTGCGGTGGATGGTGTCGGAGGGGTTGTCGCCGTCGTAGAGCTTCACGTTCAGCACCGGCGGGCAATCGTTGGCGGTGGGGATCTTGTAGGTGCTGGGCGCGTGCGTGGCGAGCAAGCCCGTCTGCGGGTGCCACACCAGCTCTTCGGTGGTGAGCCAGCCCATGCCCTGGATGAACGCGCCCTCGACCTGGCCGATGTCGACCGCCGGGTTGAGCGAGCGGCCCACGTCGTGCAGCAGGTCGGCGCGCAGCAGCCGCCACTCGCCGGTGAGCGTGTCCACCAGCACCTCGCTCACCGCCGCACCGTAGGCGAAATAGAAGAAGGGCTTGCCCTGCATCGTTTCGCGGTTCCAGTGCAGGCCGGGCGTGGCGTAGTGGCCGTCGGACCAGAGCTGCACCCGCGCCAGGTAGGCCTGGGTCACGAGTTCGCAGAACGAGACTTCGTGCGGCGGCTTGCGGCCGTCGGGCTTGCCGATGAACACGGTGTCGTTGGCGAAGCGCACCTCGCCCGGCTTCACGCCCGCCTGTTCGGCCGCGAAGGCCGCCAGCCGCTCGCGGATCTGGCGTGCCGCATCCTGCGCGGCCTTGCCGTTGAGGTCGCTGCCGGTCGATGCGGCGGTGGCCGAGGTGTTGACCACCTTCTGCGTGTCGGTCGCCGTCACGCGCACGCTGTCGAATCCCACGCCCAGTTCGTGCGCCACCACCTGCGCCACCTTGGTGTTCAGGCCCTGGCCCATCTCCGTGCCGCCGTGGTTCACGAGGATGGAGCCGTCGTTGTAGACGTGCACCAGCGCCCCTGCCTGGTTGAAGTGCGCCACGTTGAACGAGATGCCGAACTTCACCGGCGTGAACGCGATGCCGCGCTTGAGCACCGGGCTCGTGGCGTTGAACTCGGCCGCGGCGGCGCGTCGCGCGCGGTAGTCGCTCGTGGCTTCGAGCTGCGTGGTGAGCGGCTGCAGGATGTTGTCTTCGACCTTCTGGCCGTAGGGGGTCGTCACCCGCTCGTCGGCGTCGCTCGGGCCGTAGTAGTTGAGCGTTCGCACGTCGAGCGGATCCTTGCCGAGCGTGCGCGCGATGCTGTCGAGGATGTTCTCGATCGCGATCGCGCCCTGCGGCCCGCCGAAGCCGCGGAAGGCGGTGTTCGACTGCGTGTGGGTCTTTGCCGAGTAGCCGTGCATCGCCACGTCGGGCAGCCAGTAGGCGTTGTCGAAGTGGCAGAGCGCGCGAGTCATCACCGGGCCGGAGAGGTCGGCCGAATGGCCCGCGCGTGAGACCATGGTGACCTCGGCGCCGAGCACGCGGCCGGCATCGTCGTAGCCCACCTCGTACTCGTACCAGAAGCAATGGCGCCGGCCGGTGATGAGGAAGTCGTCGTCGCGGTCGAGGCGGATCTTCACCGGCCGCTTCAGGCGCCGCGCCGCCACCGCGGCCACGCAGGCGAAGAGCGCCGACTGCGACTCCTTGCCGCCGAAGCCGCCGCCCATGCGCCGGCACTCCACCTGCACGTGGTGCGCCTGCAGCCCGAGCACGTGCGCCACCACGTGCTGCATCTCGCTCGGGTGCTGGGTGGAGCAGTGCACCAGCATGCCGTCGTTTTCCTTCGGGATGGCGTAGCTGATCTGGCCTTCGAGGTAGAACTGCTCCTGTCCGCCGACATCGAACGTGCCCTTGAGCCGGTGCGGCGCGGCGGCGATGGCCGCCTGCGCATCGCCACGCAGCAGGTGCATGGGCGGCAGCACGTACTGCCCGAGCGCGTGCGCCTCCCGGTGCGAGATCACCGGCGGCAGCGCCTCGACCGTCAGCACGCTCTTCGCGCGGCCCGCGGCGCGGCGTGCGGCATCGCGGCTGGTCGCGATCACGGCGAACACCGGCTGGCCCAGGTAGCGCAATTCGCCATCCGCGAGGATGGGGTCGTCGTGCACGATCGGGCCGCAGTCGTTGGGGCCGGGCAGGTCGGCAGCGGTGAGCACGTCCACCACGCCGGGCATCGCGCGCAGCGCGTCGAGGTCGATCGCGCCGAGCCGGCCGTGCGCCACAGGCGAGAGCCCGAGCGCGGCGTGCAGCGTGCCGGCAAGCTCGGGAAGGTCGTCGATGTAGGCCGCTTCGCCCGCCACGTGCAGATGCGCCGACTCGTGCGGCCGGCTGATGCCGACGCGGTGACCCTCGCGCAAGGCCTGCGCTTCGGAGGGCGGCTGCAGGAAGCTCTCGATCGGGGTGTTCATGTCGCCGTCTCCACGCGCGCCCACACCGTGGTGGCAGCGGGCGGCAAGGGGTCGTCAACCCGCGTTTCGAACCAGAAGCGCTGCAGCAGGTTCTGAGCCACCTGCAGCCGGTAGGCGGCACTGGCGCGCAGGTCGGTGAGCGGCTGGAAGTCCTGCGCCAGCGCGGCCTGTGCCCGCTGCACGCTCGCCTGTGTCCACGGCTGGCCGGCCAGCGCGGCTTCGGTCGCCGCCGCACGCTTGACGGTCGCGGCCATGCCGCCCAAGGCGATGCGCACCGCCTTCACCGTGTCGCCGTCGAGGTCGATCGCGAGCGCGGCGCACACGGCAGAGATGTCGCTGTCGAAGCGCTTGCTGATCTTGTAGGCGCGCACCTGCCGCTGCAGGGCCGGCAGCGGCACCGCGATGGCCTGCACCAGCTCGCCGGCGTGCAGCTGGTTCTTCATGTAGGCGACGTAGAACTCGGCCAGCGCCACGCGCCGCACGCGGGCGCCCTTGCGCAGCACGAGTTGCGCATCGAGCGCCATCAGCACCGGCGCCGCGTCGCCGATGGGCGAGCCGTTGGCGAGGTTGCCGCCCATCGTGCCGGCGTGGCGAATGGGCGGCGAGGCGAAGCGCAGCCACACCTCGGTGAGCGCAGGCACACGCTCGGCGAGCGCCTGCCACGCCGCTTCGAGCGGCACGCCGGCGCCGATCACGAGTTCGCCGTTCGCTTCGTCGATGCGCTGCAGCTCCTTCACTTCGCCGAGGTAGAGGATGTCGCCCAGCGGCCTGAACTGCTTGGTAACCCACAGGCCGATGTCGGTGGCGCCGGCGAGCAGGGTGGCCTCGGGGTGGTATTCGCGCAGACCGGCCAGCGCTTCCAGCGTGCGCGGCGCGCGGAAATGGTCGACACGCCCGCCACCGCCGAGCTGGCGGTTGAAGGCGCTGTAGTGCAGGCCGTCGGTGCGCTGCAGGCCCTGCAGGGCCTTCACGACCGGGGCCGCATCGAGCCGGCGCGGCGGCAGCTCGAACATGCGCTCGCCCGCGTCGAGGATGGGCCGGTAGCCGGTGCAGCGGCACAGGTTGCCCGAGAGTTCGTCGGCGAGTTGCTGCCGCGTGGGCCGTGACGCCTGCGCCTGGTGCCGTTCGTAGCAGGACCACAGGCTCATCACGAACCCCGGTGTGCAGAAGCCGCACTGCGAGCCGTGGCACTCGACCATCGCTCGCTGCGTGGGGTGCAGGCCCTGCGCGTCTTTCAGATCCTCGACGGTGAACAAGGCCTTGCCGTCGAGCGTGGGCAGGAACTGCAGGCACGCGTTGACGGTCTTCAGCGAGAGGCCCTCGCCCGATTCGCCCAGCTCGCCCACCACCACCGTGCACGCCCCGCAGTCCCCTTCGTTGCAGCCTTCCTTGGTGCCCGTGCAGTGCGCGTCTTCGCGCAACCAGTCGAGCACCGAACGGGTGGGATGCGGGCCGTTCACCTCGACGACGGCACCCCGGTGGTAGAAGCGGATCGGTTGGGGATTCATGAGAGCAGCTTATTCCAGAGCAGTCGTTTTTTCAGCGTCGAACATGCTTAGCATGCGCCATGCCGAAAGCCTCTGCCGGTACACACCTTGCAGCGATCCCTGACATGACCCCTTCTCCTTCTGCCCCGGGCCTCGCCCTGCGCCTGGCCCTGCGCGGCGACCTGCTCGACTTCACCGGCGCGCCCGAATGGGGCGCCACCGAATCCCCCGTGGTGCGCTTCCGTCCCGACCACTGGCTGCTGATCGAGGGGGGCCGCATCGTCGGGGCGCAGACCGACACGCCCGACGCCACCTGGGCCAAGCACGACCACAGCGGCCAGCTCATCCTGCCGGGCTTCGTCGACACCCACGTGCACAGCCCGCAGCTCGACGTGATCGCAAGCTACGGCACCGAACTGCTCGACTGGCTCGAGACCTACACCTTCCCCGCCGAGCAGCGCTACGCCGACCCGGGCGAAGCCGAGGCCGGCGCGGCGCGCTTCCTCGACGCGCTGCTGGCGCACGGCACGACCAGCGCGGTGGTGTTCCCCACCGTGCACAAGGCCAGCACCGACGCGCTCTTCGCGGCGGCCCAGGCGCGCGGCATGCGGCTCATCACCGGCAAGGTGCTGATGGACCGCCATGCGCCCGACGGCCTGCGCGACGACGTGGCCCAGGCCGAGCGCGACTGCATCGACCTCATCGACCGTTGGCACGGCACCGACCGGCTGTCGTACGCGGTGACGGTGCGCTTCGCGCCGACCAGCACGCCGGCGCAACTGGCGATGGCCGGTGCGCTGTGCCGTGCCGACGCCAGCCTCTACATGCAGACGCACGTGGCCGAGAACCGTGCCGAGGTGGCCTGGGTGCGCGAGCTCTTCCCCGAGGCACGCAGCTACCTCGACGTCTACCACCGCGCCGGCCTCCTGCACCAGCGCAGCGTGCTCGCCCACGGCATCTGGTTCGACGACGAGGACCGCGCGCGGGTCTGCCAGTGCGGCGCCCAGGTGGCGCACAGCCCGAGCTCCAACCTCTTCCTCGGCAGCGGTCTCTTCGACTGGCGCGCCGCCGAGGCCGCGGGCGCGCGTGTGAGCATGGCCACCGACGTGGGCGGCGGCACCAGCCTGTGCCAGCTCTGCAGCCTGCAGGACGCCTACAAGATCCAGGCGATGCGCGGCGAACGGCTCACCGCCTGGAAGGGCCTGCACGCCGCCACGCTGGGTGCGGCCGAGGCCTTGCAGCTCGACGGCGAAATCGGTTCGCTCGAACCGGGCCGCATGGCCGATGTGTGCGTCTGGGAATGGGCCTCGGGCCCGGTGGCACGCCGCCGGCTCTCGGTCGCGCGCGATCTGCATGAAAAAGTGTTCGCCTGGATGACCTTGGGCGACGAGCGCAATCTGGTTGCCACCTATGTGGCCGGACTGCGTGTTCCGGTATGAAGCGAAACTCATGAAGCGCGCATGCTTCTTGCAAATCCCACCCTGTCTTCTTTTCACCTGCCCATGAAACTCACCACGACCCTCGCCCTCGCCGCCACCGTGTGGACCGCCGCCCTGCTGCCTGCCCACGCCCAGGAAACCCCGCTCAAGTTCCAGCTCGACTGGCGCTTCGAGGGCCCGGCCGCGCTCTTCCTCGTGCCGGCCGCCAAGGGCCATTTCAAGGCCGAGAAGCTCAACGTGACCATCGATGCCGGCAACGGCTCGGGCGGCACCGTCACGCGCGTGGCCTCGGGCACCTACGACATGGGCTTCGCCGACCTCGCCGCCCTGATGGAGTTCCACGCCAACAACCCGACCGCCCCCAACAAGCCGGTGGCGGTGATGATGGTCTACAACAACACACCGGCCGCGGTGCTCGCGCTCAAGAAGAGCGGCATCAAGACCCCGGCCGACCTGAACGGCAAGAAGCTCGGCGCCCCCGTCTTCGACGCCGGCCGCAAGGCCTGGCCGATCTTCGCCAAGGCCAACAACATCAGCAACGTGGCCTGGACGGCGATGGACCCGCCCCTGCGCGAGACCATGCTCGTGCGCGGTGACATCGACGCCATCACCGGCTTCTCGTTCACCTCGCTGCTCAACCTCGAGGCGCGCGGCGTGAAGACCGACGACGTGGTGATCCTCCCCTACCCGCAATACGGCGTGAAGCTCTACGGCAACGCCATCATCGCGGGCGAGGAGTTCCTCAAGAAGAACCCGGAGGCAGTGAAAGCCTTCCTGCGCGCCTTCACCAAGGGCGTGAAGGACGTGATCGCCGACCCGAAAGCCGGCATCGCCACCGTGAAGACCCGCGACGGCATCATCAACGAAGACCTGGAGCTGCGCCGCCTGAAGCTCGCGCTCGACGCCTCGGTGCTCACCGCCGATGCGAAGGCCGACACCTTCGGCGCCACCAACCCCGGGCGGCTCTCGCTGATGGCGAGCCAGGTGTCGGATGCCTTCGGCACGAAGGAACGTGTGAACGCGATGGCCGTCTGGAACGGCAGCCACCTCCCGGCGGCCGCCGAGCGCGACATCTTCAAGGCCGCGCCGAAGAAGTGATGCCCCGGGGGCGCGAGCTTCGCGCCCCGCCTCGGCTCAGGGCAGGTCGACCGAGAACTGGAACATCATGGCCGAGTTGCCCAGGATGTTCGCCTGCACCGAATAGCGAGGGCTGAACTGCCAGCCCATCGCCAGCACCACGCCGGGCGAAAAACCGCGGTGGTTGAAGGGCACCTTGTCCTGGTACTCGCCCTTGTAGCCGTACATCACGCCGGCGGTCCACTGCGCGAAGAGCTGCGGGTAGGGGCTGAAGTCGTAGAGGCGCTGGCCGCCGTAGACCATGCCGCTCGGCTGGCCGAACGAATTGCTGAAATAGCAGGCACCCCACAGCAGCCCGTCGTTGCGCTCGCGCTCGAAGCCGAGCATCCACACCTTACGGTGGTTGGGGTCGTGTGAATAATGGATCGTGTAGGGCGACACCATCAGGCGCCAGGTCCCACCTTCGCCGGAAGGGCTGGTGGCCTTGGCCGGCGCGGCCGGGGCGGTGGGTGCGGAAGCGGTTGGAAGTGAATCGGTCGACTGGGCAATAGCCGGCAGCGCTGTACAGGCCGCGGCCATTGCCAGCGCAGGAACAAGGACTTTCATGGGTTCAATTGTCGCCATGTTTTTGAGCACTCACGCCCGTGGGCGGCGGCTTTGGGTAACGCTGTGTGTGACGCTTTGCCTGCCAATGCTGACCGCAGGCTGCGCCTGGTGGGACGCCAAGGAGCGCGAGCTCGTCTACCGCCCCGCACCCGGCCGCCCGGCCGACTTCAAGGGCCTGAAGCCGGGCGACGAGATGTACACGCTGCAGGTGCGCGGCGAAACCCCCGGCAAGCCCGAAACCCTGGCCTTCTGGTGGATGCCCGCGAGCGACCCGCAGGCACCCACGCTGCTCTACCTGCACGGCACCTTCCGCAGCCTCTACCGCAACCACCCGAAGATGGAGGCGCTGCGTGACGCTGGCGTGTCGGTGCTCGCCGTCGACTACCGCGGCTGGGGCGACAGCGAGCCCATCATCCCGTCCGAAGAATCCATCCTCGCCGACGCCGACGTGGCCTGGGTCGAGCTGATGAAGCGCCAGCCCGACCCGAAGAAGCGCGTGATCTTCGGCCACTCGATGGGCGGCGGCGTGGCCATCGACCTGGCCATGCGCAAGCGCTGGCGCACCGACTACGGCGCACTGATCGTCGAGTCGACCTTCACCAGCCTGCCCGACGTGGCCGCCGCCGTCGGCGCCTACGGCGTGGTGGCCTCCTGGATCACCCGGCAGCGCTTCTTCTCCGACCAGAAGATCGGCCGCGTCGACGCGCCCATCCTCATGATGCACGGCGACCGCGACAAGACCGTGCCGGTGGAGCTGGGCCGGAAATTGCGTGATGCGGCCCGGCCCGGCAGCGTGCGCTGGGTCGAGATCTCGGGCGGCTCGCACAGCTACCTGCACCGCGAGGCGCCCGGCATCTACCGTGAAGCCGTGAAATCCATCCTGACCTTCCTGCCCAAATGACCGCCCCCTTCGTCGACTTTCGCAACGTCTGGCTCGCCTACAGCGACGAGCTGCTCGCCAAAAAACAGTACGCGGTCGAAGACATCTCGCTGCAGGTCGGCGAAGGCGAGTTCATCGCCATCGTCGGCCCCTCGGGCTGCGGCAAGTCCACCTTCATGAAGCTGGCGACCGGCCTCAAGATGCCCTCGGAGGGCACGATCCTCATCGACGGGCGCGAGGTGAGCGGCCCCCTCAAGATCACCGGCATGGCCTTCCAGGCACCATCTCTGCTCCCATGGCGCACCACACTGGACAACGTGCTGCTGCCGCTCGAGATCGTGGAACCGTACCGCTCGAACTTCCGCGCGAAACGGGCCGAATATGCCGAGAAGGCGCGCAAGCTGCTGGCGAGCGTGGGCCTCGGGGGCTATGAAGACAAGTTCCCGTGGCAGCTCTCGGGCGGCATGCAGCAGCGTGCCTCGATCTGCCGCGCGCTGATCCACGAGCCCAAGATGCTGCTGCTCGACGAGCCTTTCGGCGCGCTCGATGCGTTCACGCGCGAGGAGCTGTGGTGCATCCTGCGCGACCTGCAGGCGGCGCAGAAATTCAACGTCATCCTCGTCACGCACGACCTGCGCGAGGCGGTGTTCCTCGCCGACACGGTGTACGTGATGAGCCGCAGCCCGGGGCGCATGCTGGTTCGGCGCGAGATCGAGATCCCGCGGCCGCGTGACCTTGAACTCACCTACACCAAGGGCTTCACCGACATCGTGCTGGAGCTGCGCGAGCACATCGGGGCCATCCGCAAACCGGTGGGCACGGTGGAGGTGCCGCAATGAACAAGAAACAGAAGGAAGCGCTGGCGCCGTGGGCGCTGCTCGTCGGCGTGCTCGTGCTCTGGGAGCTGCTGTGCCGCGGCTTCAACGTCTCGGAGTTCATCTTCCCCTCGCCCTCGCGCATCGCCACGCAGCTGGTCGAGTTCCGCGGCGTGATCGCCGGCCATGCGTGGCGCACCTTCTGGGTCACGATGGCGGGCTTCGGGCTGTCGATCGTCGTCGGCACCTTGCTGGGCTTTCTCATCGGCAGCTCACGCATGGCCTATGCGGCGATGTACCCGCTGATGACCGCCTTCAACGCGCTCCCGAAGGCCGCCTTCGTACCCATCCTCGTGGTCTGGTTCGGCATCGGCGTGGGGCCGGCGGTGCTCACCGCCTTCCTCATCTCCTTCTTCCCCATCACCGTCAACATCGCGACGGGACTTGCCACCCTGGAGCCCGAGCTCGAAGACGTGCTGCGCGTGCTGGGCGCCAAGCGCTGGGACGTGCTCGTCAAGGTCGGCCTGCCGCGCTCGATGCCCTACTTCTACGGCTCGCTGAAGGTGGCGATCACGCTGGCCTTCGTCGGCACCACGGTGTCGGAGATGACCGCCGCCAACGAAGGCATCGGCTACCTGCTCATCTCGGCCGGCTCGTCGATGCAGATGGGCCTGGCCTTCGCCGGCCTGGTGGTGATCGGCGTGATGGCGATGGCGATGTACGAGCTCTTCGCGGTGGTCGAGAAGCGCACCACGGCCTGGGCGCACCGGGGGTCGAACGCGAGCTGACTACACTGCCCGGCTGTCTTCACTTCGCGTTTCGCCCATGGGCTGGCACGGCCACCTGACGCTCGACTACCGGCGCTCCGCCCACCGCACCGTCGTCCACGACCAGCACAACGGCCCGCTGCGCGTGCTGCAGAGCCTCTACCCCGAGGGCGACGCAATCTGCCACAACGTGCTGGTGCACCCGCCCGGCGGCATCGTCAGCGGCGACGTGCTGGCGATCGACGTCAAGCTGCAGGCGGGCAGCCATGCGCTCGTCACCACGCCGGGCGCCACGCGCTTCTACCGCAGCCTGGGCGAGCCCGGCCTGCAGACGCTCACCGCCCGCGTGGCCGAGGGTGCGCGCTTCGAGTGGCTGCCACTGGAAACCATCCTCTACCCGGGCACGCTGGCCGAGAACCGCATGCGCTTCGAGCTCGCGCCCGGCGCCGAGATGATGGGCTGGGACGTGCTGGCCCTCGGCCTGCCCGCCAGCGCCCAGCCCTACGACCACGGCCGCTACACGCAAAGCATCGAGCTGCCCGGCGTGTGGCTGGAGCGTGCGCGCATCGACGGCCACGACACCCGCCTGCTGCAGTCTCCGCTCGGCTGGGCGGGGCATTCGGTGCTCGCCACGATGTGGTTTGCCGCCGGCACGCCGCTCGCCGCGACGCGGCGCGACGCGCTGCTCGACGCGGCCCGCGAGGCCATCGGCGATCACGCGCTGCGCCCGACCGCCGGCTGCAGCGCGCCGCATGCCGAGGCGGTGGTGCTGCGCGCCCTCGCGCACCGGGTGGAACCTGCGATGCAATTGCTGACCGAAGTGTGGAAACGCTGGCGCCAGGCGGCGTGGTCGCTCGGGGCCGCGCAGCCGCGCGTGTGGCGCACCTGATCACCTCCGAGGTTTCGTCCATGGCCTTCCAGCCCCTGCTGCTCTGCCTCGCCTGCCTGTTGCCGGCCGCCGCCCTGGCCGCCGGCCCGGCCGCCTCGGCGCCTGCCACCGGCACGCCGCTGCGCTACACCTTCTCGTGGCCGCTCGACGGCAGCTCGCTCAAGCCGCGCGGCGGCACCACGCGTGGCGCGCCCGTCACGCTCGACACCGCCCCCTCCCCCGCCTGGAAGGCCCTGCAGGCCCCCGGCCTCACGCCGCAGGAGCGCGACCGCCGCGCCATCCTCGCCATGGCGGGCCACTACCGTGTGACCTTCGACTTCCTGGAGGTCGCCTCGTACACCGCCGCCGACGAGCCGAAGACGCTCGGGCCCTACCAGTCGTGGGCCACCGAAAAGGTCTACGTCGACCGCGACGAGCCCGGCTTCGTCAGCCTGGTGCACGTCCTCGACATGCGCATCGTGCAGAAGGACGGCACGCTCAGCGAACCGATGGTCACCAAGCACTGGCGGCAGGACTGGGTCTTCGAGCCTGAGACCATCGTCGAGTACCAGGGTCGCGAGCGCTGGCAGCGCCGTGCCGTGCCCGAGGCCGCGCGCCGTGGCGCGTGGATGCAGACGGTCTACCAGGTCGACGAGTCGCCGCGCTACGCGAGCCTCGGCCGCTGGCAGCACAACGCGAGCTTCTCCACCTGGATCAGCGCCGACACCTGGCGACCGCTGCCGCGCCGCGAATGGAGCGTGCGCAAGGACTACGACACCCTGATCGGCACCAACCGCCACACCGTGCACCCCACCGGCTGGACGCAGGAAGAAAACAACCTCAAGGCCCGGCTCGACGCCGACCGGCAACCCGACGCCGCCTTCCCCTACCTCGGGCGCGAAGTCGGCATGGCGCGCTACGAGCGCCTGAAAGACGCCGACTTCAGCGCCGCCGACCGCTACTACGCCGCCACCCGCGGCTTCTGGCACGAAGTGCTGGCCGCGTGGCAGGGGGCGTTCGTGAAGCACGGCACGGTCACCCTCAAGGGACCGGTCGACAAGCTCGGGCTGTTCGTGCCGCTCTTCGAGCGCGCCGCGCAGATCGAGGACGGCAAGGCCCAGGGAGCGCATGCCCCCGTCATCCGCAAGGCGCTCGGCGACATGGGCGTTCCGAATTGAGGCCGGAAGGCCCGCCACTTCCAGCATTCGCCAGCCGGTACTGACTTCGACAATGGCCTGACCCATGGCCTTCGTCGTCAGGACCGCGCATGCCGCCTCCCCAGAAAATCCGCCTGGGTGACCTGCTGGTTCAGCAGAACCTCATCACCCAGGAGCAGCTCACCGCCACGCTGGAGCAGCAGCGCGCGAGCGGCCGCAAGCTTGGCCGCATCCTGGTCGACAGCGGCGTCGTCACCGAAGAGCAGATCTCCGGCGCCCTGGCCCGCCAGCTCCAGATCCCCTACATCAACCTCAAGCAGACCAACCCGGCGCCCGCGCTGGTCAACCTGCTGACCGAAGCCCAGGCGCGGCGCTTCCGCGCGCTGGTGCTGGAAGACAACGGCGGCCTGCTGCGCGTGGGCATGGCCGACCCGAGCGACCTCTTCGCCTACGACGAGCTCACCCGCATCCTCAAGCGCGAGATCGAACTCGCCGCTGTCACCGAGACGCAGCTCCTCGCCACCATCGACCGCGTGTACCGCCGCACCGGCGAGATCACCGCGCTGTCGCAGGAGCTGACCGCCGAACTCGCGCAGACCGAGGCCGACTTCGGCAACCTGCTCGGCACCGAAGCGGCGGTGAAGGACGCGCCGGTCGTCAAGCTGCTGCAGACCTTGTTCGAAGACGCCGCCCAGGTGCGCGCCTCCGACATC
Source organism: Rhizobacter sp. (assembly GCA_036402415.1). Lineage (GTDB taxonomy): Bacteria > Pseudomonadota > Gammaproteobacteria > Burkholderiales > Burkholderiaceae_C > Rhizobacter. Next base: position 17,577 of record DASWSY010000165.1, read on the forward strand.
CACATCGAGCCGCAGCAGCACAAGCTGCACGTGCGCTTCCGCATCGACGGCGTGCTGCACCTGCAGACCGAGGCCGACC
>DASWSY010000166.1:0-8940 GCA_036402415.1 Rhizobacter sp.
CCCAGCCGCAGCTCGCGCTGATGCTCGCGCGGCTGCAGGCCGATCGCCACGAGTGGCCCACCGCGGCCGACACGCTCCAGGCCGCCAGCCCGCACGCGGCCCGCGACGCCGAGTTCCAGGGTTTCCACGCCGCCATCCTGCAGCGCGCCGGCCGCCACGCCGAAGCCGTCGAGAAATACGGTCTTGCGCTGCGCCTCGCGCCCAACCGCGGCGTGTGGTGGATGGGCCTGGCGATCTCGCTCGAAGAGACGGGCCAGGCCGACACCGCGCGTGCCGCGTTCCAGCGTGCCCGGAGCATCGGCCTGCCCGAGGGCGCCGCCGGCTACGTCGACGCGCGCCTCAAGCAGCTCGGCTGATCAATCGTTCGCGAAGCTGTAGGGCCCGCCGCGCTCCAGCGCGCGCTGGTAGGCCGGCCGCGCGTGGATGCGCTTGAGGAAGGCCATCAACTTCGGCCGCGAGGCGTCGAGCCACGCACGCTGGGCCGAGGCTTCGAGCGGGAAGCTCATCTGGATGTCGGCCGCGCTGAAGTCATTGCCGGCGAACCATTCGCTCTTGCCGAGTTCGGCTTCCATGAAGTCGAGCTGGCGCGTGAGGTTGGGGTCGACCACCGTGGCCTGCACCTTCTGCGAGATGGCCTTGGCGATCGGCTTCACGAAGAACGGCATCTTCGTGCGCTCGATGGTCGTGAAGACGAGCTTCATCAGGAGCGGGGGCATCGCCGAACCTTCGGCGAAATGCATCCAGTAGCGCCAGCGCAGCTTCTCGGGTGAGCCCGCCGGCGGCACGAGCCGCCCGTTGCCATAACGCTCCACCAGGTACTCGATGATGGCGCCCGACTCGGCGACGGTCACCCCGTCGTCGGTGATCACCGGCGACTTGCCCAGCGGATGCACCTGCCGCAGCGACTCGGGCGCGAGCATGGTCTTCGGGTCGCGCTGGTAGTGCTTGATCTCGTAGGGCAGGCCCAGCTCTTCGAGCAGCCACAGGACGCGCTGCGAGCGGGAGTTGTTGAGGTGGTGGACGGTGATCATGGGGTGGCCGATGGACGCGAGGCCGCCATTGTGGCCACAGGCGCCCGGCCCTGCAGCATCGGCTTTTTCTGACACGTAACCCAAGCCGACTCCCACACGGGCGGGGCGCGCCCGCCCGTAGATTCAGCCAGCCCCTGAATCACACGAGGACGACACATGAAGATGCTCCGCAAGATCCTGCTCGCCTGCGCCCCCCTGATGCTCCTGGCCGCCTGCGGCGGCGGCGAAGACAGCGTCGACGACCGCCTGAGCCTGGCCGACCCGAAGGTCCGCTTCGTGCACGCCATCGAGGGCGGCCCGGCGGTGGGCCTGCATCGCGACGGCGGCACCATCGGCGGCGTCGACAACGTGAACTACCGCTTCGCCTCGAACTACTTCGACGTGAGCAGCACCGCGGCCGACTACAGCGTGCGCACGACCACGGGCAACGTGTCCATCGGCAGTGTCAACCTCGACCCGCACCAGGGCGACAAGTACACCTTCGTCGCCTACGCCGGAGCGGGTGGCGTCCCGGCCACGCTGCTGATCGAAGACCCCTATAACAAGTCGCTCACGAGCAACGACGCGCGCGTGCGTGTGATGAACGCATCGAACAACACAGCGAGCTTCGACGTCTACCTCACCGCGCCCACGACCGACATCAACACCGTCTCGGCCAACTTCTCGAACGTGTCGCTGGGCAGCGCCGTGCCGGGCTCGGGCGCCGACTCGCACGAGTTCGCGGCCAACAACTACCAGCTTCGCATCACCAGCCCCGGGACCAAGACCGTGATCTTCAGCGCGCCGCTGAACCTGGCGCAGAACGCGGACCTGCTGCTCATCACGGTGCCGAGCGGCGCTGGCATCAAGGTGCTCGCGGTGACGGCCGACTCCGGCGTGACCGCGCCTGAACTCACCCACACGCCCTGAGCCCCGGCATGAAGATGCTGCGCTTCACCAAATGGCTGCCCGCGTTGGCCGCCGCCCTGGTCGTCGCCGCCTGCGGCGGCGGCGACGATGCCGACGACCTGGCCGACCGCCTGGCCAACGCCCCACCGAAGGTGAGGCTGGTGCACGCGGGCGTGTTCACCGGTCCGCTCACGCTCACGCGCAACGGCACCGCCCAGCCCGGCGTCGCCAACGTGGCCTATGCGAACGCCTCGAACTACGTCGACGTTCCCGACGGCAGCGCGGAGTGGCGCGTGGCCACGGCGAGCGATGCGCGCGTGGGCTCCACGACCCTCGCCCCGCAGCGCGGCACCCGCTACATGTTCGTGGCGGTGCCCGACTTCTCGCTCTTCGGCACGCAGGCCGAGCTGCTGCTGATCACCGACCCGTACGACTGGGGCCTCACCACGGCCAGCGCACGCGTCCGCGTGCTGCACGCGGCCGCGAACAGCCAGGCGCCGGTGGACGTCTACCTGACGCTGAACAGCACCGACATCGGCAGCCGGTCGCCGCACTTCGCCAACGTGGGCTACAAGACGGCGAACCCGGCCTCGGGGTCGAACTCGCTCGATTTCGCGGTCGGTGCCGGCAGCCACACGCTCACGATCGCGCCAGCGGGCTCGACGTCGCCGATCTTCCAGGCGCCGGTGTCCCTGGCCAACAACGCCGACTGGCTGATCACGCTGCTGCCCGACTCGATCGCGCCGAACGACCTGCGGGTGCTGGTGGTGAAGTCGGACGACAGCGGCGCGACGCAGGAGATCGCCAACATGCTCTGAGGCCGCGGCCCCTCGGCTGGCGTACCCGCCAGCCGAGGGGCTGTCATCAGATCGACATGCGCTCGCGCACGCCTTCGGAGTCCATGTGGTCGCCGTGGCCGCGCTGGACGATCTCGCCCCGCTCCATCACCAGGTACTGGTCGGCGAGCTCGGCGGCGAAGTCGTAGTACTGCTCCACCAGCACGATGGCCATGGTCTTGCGGTCGGCCAGCATGCGGATCACGCGGCCGATGTCCTTGATGATGCTGGGCTGGATGCCTTCGGTCGGCTCGTCGAGGATGAGGAGCTTCGGGCCGGCCGCGAGCGCGCGGGCAATGGCGAGCTGCTGCTGCTGACCACCAGACAGATCGCCACCACGGCGATGCAGCATCTGCTTGAGCACCGGGAAGAGCTCGAACATCTCGTTCGGGATCGGCGTGCTGCCCTTCTTGTAGGCCAGGCCCATGCGCAGGTTTTCCTCGACCGTCAGGCGACCGAAGATTTCGCGGCCCTGCGGCACGTAGCCGACACCCTTGCGCACACGGTCGTAGGACGTGTCGCGGGTGATGTCCACGCCGTCGAGCTGGATGGTGCCGGTCTTCACCGGCACCACGCCCATCAGGCTCTTGAGCAGCGTGGTCTTGCCCACGCCGTTGCGCCCGAGGATCACGGTCACCTCGCCCAGGCGGGCCTCGAACGACAGGTTGCGCAGGATGTGCGAGCCGCCGTAGAACTGGTTGATGCCTTCGACTTTGAGCATGTGTGTCACCGTCCGAGGTAGACCTCGACGACCTTTTCATTGGCCTGCACGTCGGCGAGCGAGCCTTCGGCCAGCACGCTGCCTTCGTGCAGCACCGTCACCTTCTTCGCCGGGTTGTCGCGCGTGAGTTCGTGGATGAACTTCATGTCGTGCTCCACCACCACCAGCGAGTGGTTGCCTTCGAGCGAGAGGAAGAGCTCGGCGGTGCGCTCGGTCTCCTCGTCGGTCATGCCGGCCACCGGCTCGTCGAGCAGCAGGAGCTTCGGGTCCTGCATCAGGAGCATGCCGATCTCAAGCCACTGCTTCTGGCCATGGCTGAGGAGGCCGGCGGTGCGCTGGGCGCTGTCTTTCAGGTGGATGAGCTTGAGCATGTCGCCGATGCGGTCGGCCTGCTCGCCGTTGAGCCGGAAGAACATCGACTGCTTGACGCCCCGGTCGCCCTTGAGCGCCAGCTCGAGGTTCTCGAACACCGAGAGCTGCTCGAAGACGGTGGGCTTCTGGAACTTGCGGCCGATCCCGACCGACGCGATCTCGTTCTCGCGCATGCGCAGCAGGTCGATGGTCGAGCCGAAGAAGGCCTTGCCCACGTCGGGCCGGGTCTTGCCGGTGATGACATCCATCATCGTGGTCTTGCCCGCACCGTTGGGGCCGATGATGCAGCGCAGCTCACCTGCGCTGATGCTCAGGGAAAGCGCGTTGAGCGCCTTGAAGCCGTCGAAGCTGACGGTGATGTCGTCGAGGTAGAGGATGGCGCCGTGCGCCACGTCGAGCTCGCCGGGGGTCACCACACGGCTGTAGCTGTGCCTGCGGCCGCCCGATTCACCGGCATTGGCCGGCTTCTTCGCTTCCATCGCCTGGCGCGTGCGAGCGCCGGCCTGCATCAGTTCCGGGGTCATGCCTTTTCTCCGTCTTTCTGACCCGTGAACCTGCGCACCAGGCCGATGATCCCCTGTGGCAGGAAGAGCGTCACCGCGATGAAGAGCGCCCCCAGGAAGTAGAGCCAGAACTCCGGGAAAGCCTGGGTGAACCAGCTCTTGGCACCGTTGACGAAGAAGGCACCGATGATCGGGCCGATCAGCGTGGCGCGGCCACCCACCGCCGCCCAGATCGCCATCTCGATGCTGGCCGCCGGCGACATCTCGCTCGGGTTGATGATGCCCACCTGCGGCACGTACAACGCGCCGGCGATGCCGCACATCACCGCCGAGATCACCCAGATGGTGAGCTTGTAGCGCAGCGGGTCGTAGCCGGTGAACATCACCCGGCCTTCGGCGTCGCGGATGGCCTGCAGCACGCGGCCGAACTTGCTCGCGATCAGCCAGCGTGCGAAGACGAAGAAGCCGATCAGCGTGAGTCCCGTCAGCACGAAGAGGAACATCTTCATCTGCGGCGTGGTGATCGTGATGCCGAGGATGCGCTTGAAATCGGTGAAGCCGTTGTTTCCGCCGAAGCCCGTCTCGTTGCGGAAGAAGAGCAGCATCGCGGCGAAGGTCATCGCCTGCGTGATGATCGAGAAGTACACGCCCTTGATGCGCGAGCGGAAGGCGAAGTAGCCGAAGACGAAGGCCAGGAGCCCCGGCACCAGCACCACCATCGCCATCTGGAACAGGAAGCTGTCGCTGCCCACCCAGTGCCACGGGAATTCCTTCCAGTTGAGGAACACCATGAAGTCGGGCATGTCGCTCTGGTACTGCCCGTCGCGGCCGATCTGGCGCATGAGGTACATGCCCATCGCGTAGCCGCCCAGCGCGAAGAAGAGGCCGTGCCCGAGCGAGAGGATGCCGGTGTAGCCCCAGATCAGGTCCATCGCCAGCGCGCAGATGGCGTAGCACATGATCTTGCCGATGAGCAGCACGGCGAAGTCGCTCATGTGGAAGACGCTGTCGGGCGGCACCACGAGGTTGAGCACCGGGGCGACCACCAGCACCGCCAGCAGCGAGGCCAGCACGCCAAACCAGCTCTTGAGCGACATCAGCCGCGTCGGCGACGACACGGTCGGGATCGTCGGGATGGAAGGAATCACTGCACTCATGCTTCGGCGCTCCGGCCCTTCATGGCAAAGATGCCTTGCGGACGTTTCTGGATGAACACGACGATGAAGACCAGCACCATGATCTTGGCCAGCACCGCACCGGCCCAGCCTTCGAGGATCTTGTTGATGACGCCCAGGCCGAGCGCCGCGTAGACCGTGCCCGCGAGCTGACCCACGCCGCCGAGCACGACGACGAGGAAGCTGTCGACGATGTAGCTCTGGCCGAGGTCGGGGCCCACGTTGCCCACCTGCGAGAGCGCGCAGCCCGCGAGGCCGGCGATGCCCGAGCCAAGCGCGAACGCGTAGGTGTCGACCTTGGCGGTATTGACGCCCACGCACGAGGCCATGCGGCGGTTCTGCGTGACGCCGCGCACGAAGAGGCCGAGGCGCGTGCGCGCCACGAGGTAGGCGAGGCCAGCTAGCACCAGCATCGCGAAGACGATGATCGCAATGCGGTTGAACGGCAGCGTGAGGTTGCTCAGCACCGAGACACCGCCCGACAGCCAGGCCGGGTTCTCGACCGGCACGTTCTGCGCGCCGAAGAGCGTGCGCACGCCCTGCATCAGCACGAGGCTGATGCCCCAGGTGGCGAGCAGCGTCTCGAGCGGGCGGCCGTAGAGCCAGCGGATCACGCTGCGCTCCATCGCCGCGCCCACCAGCGCCGAGGCGAAGAACGAGATCGGGATGGCCGCTAGGATGTAGTAGTCGAAGAGGCCCGGCAGGTAGTTGCGGAAGAGGTTCTGCGTCACGTAGGCCGCATAGGCGCCGATCATGATCAGCTCGCCGTGCGCCATGTTGATCACGCCCATCAGGCCGTAGGTGATCGCGAGGCCGAGTGCGGCCAGCAGCAGGATGGAGCCGAGGCTGATGCCGGTGAAGACCACGCCGGCACGCTCGCCCCAGGCAAGCTTGGCGCGGATGCCGTCGAGCGCGCGGGTGAGCGCAGCCCGCACCTCGGGGTCGGTTTCGGCGTCGGGCGCCAGGCGCTCCTGCAGCAGGCTGGCCACGGTGGGCTCGCTGCTGCCGGCGAGCGATTGCACGGCGTCGAGCCGCTTGGCCTTGTCGGACGACGACACGAGGATCGCCGCGCGCATGCGCTCGAGCGACTGCTTCAGGCCGGCGTCGGTCTCGGCGGCGAGGGCCTTCTCCAGCAGCACGAGCTGCGATTCGTCGATGGTCTGCTTGGCCATCTCGGTGATGGCGGTGCGGCGCGTTTCCACGTCGGGCGAGACGAGTTGCAACGCGGCCTGCGCGGCCTGCAACGCGCCCTTCATGCGGTTGTTGCTGACCACGTCTTCGGCGTTCTCGGGCAGGGTGACGGCCGCGCCGGTGGCCGCGTCGACGGCCTTGTCGTCGCGCACGACGAAGACCTGGTCGCCGGCGATCTTCACCGCGTCGTCGAGCAGCGCCTGCACGAAAGGCGCGAGGTCGGTGGCGCCGTCTGCCACCGCCTTGTTGAGTGCAGCGATGCGTTCGTCGCTGTCGCCTTCGGCGATGGCCTTGGCCTGTTGCGGGGTCAGCGCTTGCGCATGGCCGAAGGCCAGCAACATCAGAGCAGACAGCGCGCAGGCAAATAGTCGGGTGGTCAGAGACATGGCTCTTGTGGGTTGCCCCGCCCTCCGCGGGGACCAAACACGAAGAGGCCCTGCCCGTTCGCAGGCAGGACCTCCGTTCAGAGAATCAGGAGAGAGCTGTTCTCAAGCTCACTTCTTCTCGGGAACGTTCTTCTTGCCCTTGTTCTCGGGGATGTAGTCGCTCCACGGGTCGGCCTGCACCGGGCCCTTGGTCTTCCACACCACGTTGAACTGGCCGTCGGCCTTCACTTCGCCGATGAACACCGGCTTGTGCAGGTGGTGGTTTTCCTTGTCCATCGTGGAGGTGAAACCACCCGGGGCCTTGAAGGTCTGGCCGGCCATGGCGGCGATGACCTTGTCGGTGTCGGTCGACTTGGCCTTCTCGACCGCCTGCGCCCACATGTGGATGCCGATGTACGTGGCCTCCATCGGGTCGTTGGTCAGCGGCTTGTCCTTGTGGCCGGCGATGTTCTTGGCCTTGGCGTAGGCCGACCAGGTCTTGATGAAGGCATCGTTGGTCGGGTTCTTGATGGACATGAAGTAGTTCCAGGCGGCCAGGTGGCCCACCAGCGGCTTGGTGTCGACGCCGCGCAGCTCTTCTTCACCCACGGAGAAGGCCACCACCGGCACGTCGGTCGCCTTCAGGCCCTGGTTGCCCAGTTCCTTGTAGAAGGGCACGTTGGAGTCGCCGTTGATGGTCGACACGACGGCCGTCTTCTTGCCTTCGGCCGAGAACTTCTTGATCTTGGCGATGATGCTCTGGTAGTCGGAGTGGCCGAAGGGGGTGTACTCCTCCATGATGTCGGCCTCGGCGACGCCCTTGCTCTTCAGGAAGGCGCGCAGGATCTTGTTGGTGGTGCGGGGGTACACGTAGTCGGTGCCCAGCAGCACGAAGCGCTTGGCCGAGCCGCCGTCCTTGCTCATCAGGTACTCGACCGCGGGGATGGCCTGCTGGTTGGGCGCGGCACCCGTGTAGAACACGTTCTTCGACAGCTCTTCACCTTCGTACTGCACTGGGTAGAAGAGCAGCGAGTTGTTCTGCTCGAAGACCGGCAGCACCGACTTGCGCGACACGCTGGTCCAGCAGCCGAAGACGACGGCGACCTTGTCCTGCGAGATGAGCTGCTTGGCCTTTTCGGCGAAGAGCGGCCAGTTCGACGCCGGGTCGACGACGACAGGCTCGAGCTTCTTGCCGAGCACGCCGCCCTTGGCGTTGATCTCGTCGATCGTCATCAGGGCCACGTCCTTCAGCACGGTCTCGGAAATGGCCATCGTGCCCGACAGCGAGTGCAGGATGCCGACCTTGATGGTCTGGGCTTGGGCAAAGGCCGGCAGGCCGAGGGCGGCCACGCCCAGCGACACGGCGCTGAGGGCTTTCGCGAAAGTGCGGCGGGTGGAAGTCATGTCGGGAAGCTCCTTGGGTTGTGTCTCACGGTCCCCTCCTGGGGAGACGGAACGCAGGTTACGGAGCACCCTTCCTTCGGCATATACGACAGATGGCGTAGGGGCCTGTCGCCACGGCCGGCGCCGCGTTCAGGTGAGCGCGGACTCCGCCGCTTCCACGATCCGGGCCGTGAGCGCCGCCGGGTCGAAAGCAGCATGGCGGCGGGCGACGGCCCGTGCCGCGTCGGCATGCGGCCCATCGGGCCGGAGCATGGCCGCGACGAGCGATGCATACGCGACGGGCTGCGGCAGCGTCGCGGCATTGACACCGGCGCCGGTGCGCTCGACCTCGCGCGCGAGCAGGTGCTGCTCCGCATGCTCGGGCAGCATCAGCACCGGGATGCCCAGCCGCAGCGCTTGCGCCACGGAGGCTTGGCCGGCATGGCACACCAGCAGCGAGGCGCGCGGCAAGGCG
>DASWSY010000167.1:0-4883 GCA_036402415.1 Rhizobacter sp.
GACAGGATGCCCGCCAGGTTGCCTGGCCACAGTCCATCACGCAGCGACTCTTTCCACGGCTTCATCGCGGGCTCTCCTTCTTGATCGTGTTCAGGGCATCTCGCTTGCTCGTGCGCCACATGCACACGCGAACCCGATCGAGCAAGCGACATGCCGTTGCAAGGCCATGGAGGCGCTCATGCGCGTGCTGATCTGCGGCGCGAGCGGCTTCATCGGGCGGCACCTCGGACGCGAACTGCTGCGCCATGGGCACACGGTTGTGGCCCTCGCGCGGCAGCCGCGGCCAGACGCACGGATCGACTTCGCGAGCGAGCTGCTGCGCGGCGACATGGCCCGCGACCTCAGCCCCGAGGACTGGCTGCCACGGTTGGCCGGTCTCGATGCGGTCGTCAACGCGGTGGGCATCCTGCGCGAGCGCGGGTCGCAGACCTTCGACCGCCTGCACGTGCAAGGCCCCATCGCACTCTTCGACGCGTGCGCACGCGCCGGCGTGCCGCGCGTGCTGCAGATCTCGGCGCTCGGCGCCGACGAGGGCGCGCGCAGCGGCTACCACCTGAGCAAGCGCCAGGCCGACACGCACCTGCTCGCGCTGCCGCTCGACGCGACGGTCGTGCAGCCCTCGCTCGTCTATGGCCCCGGCGGTGCGAGCGCCACGATGTTCACCGCCTGGGCCAGCCTGCCGTGGGTGCCGCTGCCGCAAGCCGGCGCGCAGCGCGTGCAGCCGCTTCACATCGACGACCTGGTGCAGGCGCTGCGGGTGCTGCTGGAAGGGCGAGAGGCGCGTGGCCAGCGGCTCGCGCTCGTCGGACCGCAGGCACTGAGCCTGCGCGAGCTGCTAGCCAGCCTGCGCGAGGGCATGGGCCTCGGGCCGGCACACTGGATCGAGGTGCCCGCGCCGCTGGTGCGTGGCACCGTCGCGCTCGGCAGCCGCTGGCCCGGCGCGCTGGCCGACCACGAGACGCTCGACATGCTGGAGCGCGGCAACACCGCCCCCGCCGACGCCACCACCGCCCTGCTGGGCCATGCGCCGCGCCCGGTGCGCTCGTTCATCGACCCCGAACGTGCCGACACGGAACGCACGCAGGCCCGCCTCGCCTGGCTGCTGCCGCTGCTGCGCCTGTCGCTCGCGGCGGTGTGGATCGTCACCGGCGTGCTGTCGTTCGGCGTCTACCCCGTGGCCGACAGCCACGCGCTGCTCGCGCGTGTGGGCCTGACGGGTCTCATGGCGTCGATCGCGCTCTACGGCGCCGCCACGCTCGACCTGGCGCTCGGCGTGGCCACCCTCGCCGGGCGCGGGCGGCCCTGGGTGTGGTGGTCGCAGATCGTGCTGATGCTGGGCTACATGGTGCTCATCACCTGGGCGCTGCCCGAGTTCTGGCTGCACCCGTTCGGCCCGATCCTGAAGAACCTGCCCATGCTGGCTGCAGTCGCGCTGCTGCTGGCGCTGGAGAAGCCGAAATGGAATACCTGATCGTCAAGTGGCTGCACATCCTGTCGTCGACGCTGCTCTTCGGCACCGGCATCGGCTCGGCCTACTACATGCTCTTCACGAGCCTTGCGGCGCGGCGCCGCGCGGCCGACCCGCAGGCGGTGGCGGTGGTCGTGCACTACGTCGTGAAGGCCGACCTCTGGTTCACCACCAGCACCATCATCTTCCAGCCCCTGAGCGGCTGGTACCTCGCCCACCTCGTCGGCCTGCCGCTCACCAGCACCTGGATCGTGGCCTCGGTGGTGCTGTACCTCGTGGCAGGCGCCTGCTGGCTGCCGGTGGTGTGGCTGCAACTGCGCATGCGCACCATGGCGCGCGAGGCCTCCGCCGCGCGCACCGATCTGCCGGAGCAGTACTGGCGCTACCTGCGCATCTGGACGCTGCTGGGCATCCCGGCCTTCTTCGCGCTGGTGGTCGTGTTCTACCTGATGGTCGCCAAGCCCGCCTGATTGCTGCAGTGCACGCCTGCAAAGCCTGCAGCGCTTGCGGCAATTTCGGGGCCCGTCGGGGCATGCCCCTGCGCCCCACGTGGCGGGGGCCAAGGTACGCGACTTGCCGGAGTGGTGTTCCACCCCACTACACGCAAGGCAGCCCCCATGCAACCCACCACGCTCGGCCCCAACATGACGGGCTCAACCCTCACCCCCGCGGCCCTGGCCGCGATGTCCCAGGCGACCGAAGAACTGTCCCCGTTCGCCGAAATCGACACCAGCGACATGGAGTCCCAGAAGCTGGCCTTCATCGAAGAGGCCGATGCCGTGGGCTCCATTCCGCTTCCCAACTCTCTCAAGGGCGTGGCGAAGTCGGGCCTGTCCAAGCTCAAGGGCAAGCACCCAGGCGTCTTCCTCGACAAGCTCGGCGAGCGCCTCGCCTACGAACGCACCGGCGCCCGGCTGTACGAGGCGCTGATCCTCAAGCACGCCGCGGCCCGCCAACTCGCCGGGGGCGAGGTGCTGCCGGCCTGGTTGCCCGATGACGGCGCCGGCACCGGCGAGCCCGCCGAACAACTGCTGCAGCGCATCCGCAGCGAAGAACTCGAGCACTTCCAGTTGCTGAGCGACGCCATCGTCAGGATGGGCGGCGACCCGACCAGCCAGACCCCCTGCGCCGACGTGACCGCCCTCGCCTCCAGCGGCTTCATGCAGGTCCTCAACGACCCGCGCACCACGCTCGCGCAAAGCCTGAACGCCATGCTGGCGGTGGAGCTCGCCGACAACGCCGGCTGGGAGCTCCTCGCGAGCCTGGCCGACGACATGGGCGAGACCGAGCTCGCGGGCCAGTTCCTCAGTGCACTCGCGCAGGAGCAGGAGCACCTCGTGATCGTCAAGGAGTGGCTGACCAACCTCGTCTACGAAAACCCGCAACCCGACCTCATCTGACTGGAGCACGCACCATGGCCATCAACCTCCTGACCGACCGCGGCGTGCCGCTCGAGCGCCAGAAATTCACCTGGAAAGAGCTGGTGCAAAAGCCCATCAGCAAGCTCGACGACGACGCCTTCACCCGCGTGCGCATCATCCTCATGAACGGCGTGGAGCTTGACTCCCTGCGGGTGAAGCAGGTGATGCTGCGCATGAACCGCGAGCTGCGCGAGCCGATCGCGAAGATCATGCGCGCCGAGCAGCACCAGGCCACGCTCATCAACTGGCTGCTGGGCGCCGACCACTCGCCCATCGAGACCACGATCGGCTACGAACAGACCGCCATCGAGGTGACCGCCTCGGTCGCGCAGCTCGAAGCCGACCCCTACCTCGCGCAGGGCTACCGCTACGCGCTGCTGGAAGACTTCGACCACCTCTACCGCTACAGCGCGCTGCTCGACCGGCTGGAAGGCAAGGACGCCAACAACATCACCCAGGGCCACACCGACATCGTGCCCGCGCGGCCCACCTACGTGCACCACCGCGCGCCCGAGCACGAGCTGCTGCGCCCGTACGAGCGCGACGCCTCGCTCGCCACCAAGCTGCACGCCCTCACGCTCACCGGCGGCGAGTACCAGACGCACGACTACTACATGAACATCGGGCCGCTCTTCACCGACCCGATCGCGCGCCAGCTCTACGCCGAGATCGCCTCCATCGAGTCGCAGCACATCGTGCACTACGGCAGCATGATCAACCCCGACGAATCGCCGCTCGAGAAGATGCTGCTGCAGGAGGTGTGCGAGGTCTGGAACTACAGCGCCTGCGTCGAGCAGGAAACCAATCCGCGCATCAAGGCGCTGTGGGAACGCTTCCTCGACTACGAGCTCGGCCACCTGCAGGCCGTCATCGCACTGTGCAAGGGCCAGGGCCTGGACCCGGCCGAGCTGCTAGGCGACGGCACCTTGCCCGCGCCGATCGTCTTCAAGAGCCACCGCGAGTACTTGCGCGAGGTCATCGCCAGCGAAACGCAGCTCCGCAAGAACGGCACCGAGTTCGTCGACGAAGCCGCGGAAGGCGAAACCTCGCTCGCCTACCGCGAGCAGATGAACAGCGACGGTTCGCCGTCGGAGATCGTCTCGGCCACCTACCGCTGGACCGCCGGCACCGAGCTCGCGCGCACCGACCTGCGCAGGGCCGCATGAGCCTCGCGACACCCTCGCGAGCCACGAGGAGAACAGGATGCAAGACAAACCGAAGCCGGCGGCCAAGGCCGACAGCGAACCTCGCATCAACCTGAAGTACGAGACCGACGTGCGCCACTGGTCCAAACGCTTCCGCATCGGCGCAGAAGAGCTGCGGGCGGTGGTGCGCCTCGTGGGCGACCGGCCCTCGGCCGTGCAGCGCTACCTCGCGCGGGACCCGGAGTCGCATGTTTGAGCTGAGCGAGCCCTGGTGGGAGTTCGTCTGCCGCGCAGCGATCGTCTATGGCGCGCTGCTGGTCATGGTGCGCGTGTCCGGCAAGCGCACCGTCGGCCAGTTCACGCCCTTCGACCTGCTGGTGGTGATGCTGCTGAGCGAAAGCGTGAGCAACTCGCTGTCGGCGAGCGACGACTCGGTGACCGCGGGCCTGCTGGTCGCAGCCACGCTCGTGCTGCTCAACGTGCTGCTGGCCACGGTCAGTGCGCGCAGCCGCAAGGTCGAGAAGATGACCGAAGGCAGCCCGGTGCTGGTCGGGCGTGACGGCAAGCTCTTCGAGGACGTGCTCAAGCGCGAGCGGGTCGGCATCGGCGAGGTCGAGAAGGCGCTGCGCGAGCACGACTGCGAGCTCGAAGACATGCGCCTCGTCTTCCTGGAGTCGGACGGCGACTTCAGCATCCAGAAGAAGCAGAAGGAATAGGGGACGAAGGCCGGGGGTGGCCTGCCCGGAGGGACTCGAACCCCCGACCTGCTGCTTAGAAGGCAGCTGCTCTATCCGGTTGAGCTACGGGCAGTGAGGGGAAGATGATGGATGGTCGGAGCGGCGGGATTCG
>DASWSY010000168.1:0-1821 GCA_036402415.1 Rhizobacter sp.
GCCTTGCCGGGAGCCACTTTGACTTTGGCGTAATGACCGGAGAGGGGCTTGTTCGTGTGCGACGCCTTGCGATCGCCTACGGCGACCTGCACGGCGCGATAGCCGTCGGCTTCGACAGTGCGAACCTGCGTGACGCGGTTCGGCAGGGCTTCGATGACGGTCACCGGCACGGTTTCACCCGCGTCAGTGAAGACGCGCGTCATACCCGCCTTACGACCGACCAGACCTGGGGCCTTGGCAGCGCTCATCATGATTCCTCGTTTCTTAACCGCGATACGTCCATCTTTCCGATGTATCCGCACCGCGCGATCTCGCCTGCTGCTGCGATTGGCCGCAGGCGGTAAACATTCTTCGATTGGGAGACCGGCGAACGACGCACGTTCGAGTGGAACGATCCAGGCTTGGCTGGATCATGCCGCTCGAGCGGTACCCCGTCAGGGCCAGACCTCGGCGCAAAAGAGGCGCGAATTATAGTGAGCTAAGCTGACTTTGCAAGCGCCACGCACAAAGTCGGGAAAATTTGCCGGCCGCCGGGTAGTCCGCCAGGCGACCGGCCGGTTCGAAGGGGCTTAGTTGAGCTTGATCTGGACGTCCACGCCGGCCGGCAATTCCAGCTTCATCAGCGCGTCCACGGTCTTGTCCGTGGGATTCAGGATGTCCATCAAACGCTTGTGGGTACGGATCTCGTACTGATCGCGCGCGTCCTTGTCGCCGTGCGGGGAGACCAGCACCGTGAACCGCTCCATCTTGGTCGGCAGCGGCACGGGACCACGCACGGTGGCGCCGGTGCGCTTGGCCGTCTCGACGATTTCACGCGCCGAATTGTCGATCAGGCGGTGATCGAACGCCTTGAGACGGATGCGGATGTTCTGATTGGTAGCCATGTGTTTGCTCTTAAGGCCGGCGGGCGGTTGTGGCCCGCCGGGCACTTGTTGAATCGTTACTTGATGATCTTGGCGACGACGCCGGCGCCGACGGTCTTGCCGCCTTCACGGATGGCGAAGCGCAGGCCTTCTTCCATCGCGATCGGGTTGATCAGCTCCACCACCATTTTGATGTTGTCGCCAGGCATCACCATCTCCACGCCCGCCGGCAACTCCACCGCGCCCGTCACGTCCGTCGTACGGAAATAGAACTGCGGACGATAGCCCTTGAAGAACGGCGTGTGACGGCCGCCCTCTTCCTTCGTCAGCACGTACACTTCCGCCTCGAACTGCGTGTGCGGCTTGATCGAACCCGGCTTGCACAGCACCTGGCCGCGCTCCACTTCTTCGCGCTTCGTGCCGCGCAGGAGCACGCCCACGTTGTCGCCCGCCTGGCCCTGGTCCAGCAGCTTGCGGAACATTTCCACGCCCGTGCAGGTGGTCTTGGTCGTCGGCTTGATGCCCACGATTTCAACTTCGTCGTTCACCTTCACGATGCCGCGCTCGATTCGACCGGTCACCACCGTGCCGCGGCCCGAGATCGAGAACACGTCTTCCACCGGCATCAGGAACGCGCCGTCGATCGCACGCTCCGGCACCGGGATGTACTTGTCCATTTCCTGCACCAGCTTGATGACGGCAGGCACGCCGATCTCGCTCTGATCACCTTCCAGCGCCTTCAGCGCCGAACCCTTCACGATCGGGGTCGTGTCGCCAGGGAAGTCGTACTTGCTCAGCAGCTCGCGCACTTCCATCTCGACCAGCTCGAGCAGTTCCGCGTCGTCCACCATGTCCGCCTTGTTCAGGAACACCACGATGTACGGCACGCCGATCTCCGACTGGTCGCCTTCCAGCGCCAGACGCGCCGAACCCTTGATGATCGGGGTGTCGTCGCCCG
>DASWSY010000169.1:0-10782 GCA_036402415.1 Rhizobacter sp.
GTCTTCGACGAAGCCCGATTCGTTGAGCGTGTCGGTGTGGATGGTGATTTGCACGTCGTGCCGCTCGGCCACGCTCAGGCAGTTGTCGATGGCCGCGGGCGTGGTGCCCCAGTCCTCGTGCAGCTTCAGGCCGTAGGCGCCGGCTTCGATCTGCTCATCCAGCGCGCCGGGCAGGCTTGCGTTGCCCTTGCCCTGGAAGCCCAGGTTCATCGGGAAGCTCTCGGCCGCCTTCAGCATCTGGTGGATGTGCCACGGCCCCGGCGTGCAGGTGGTGGCGAAGGTGCCGGTGGCGGGGCCGGTGCCGCCGCCGAGCATGGTCGTCACGCCGCTCATCAGCGCTTCTTCGATCTGCTGCGGGCAGATGAAGTGGATGTGCGTGTCGATGCCGCCGGCGGTGACGATGTTGCCTTCGCCCGCGATGATCTCGGTGCCCGGGCCGATGATGATGTCGACGCCCGGCTGCACGTCGGGGTTGCCGGCCTTGCCGATGCCGCTGATGCGGCCGTGCTTCAGGCCGATGTCGGCTTTCACGATGCCCCAGTGGTCGATGATCAGCGCGTTGGTGATCACCGTGTCGGCCACGTCTTTCGCGAGCCGCTGGCTCTGGCCCATGCCGTCGCGGATGGTCTTGCCGCCGCCGAACTTCACCTCTTCGCCGTAGGTGCCGGCGGCGAGCGTGTAGTCCCTCTCCACCTCGACGATCAGGCCGGTGTCGGCCAGCCGCACGCGGTCACCGGTGGTGGGGCCGAACATCTCGGCATAGGCGCGTCTTGTGATGGTTGCCATGCTGGGGTCTTGTTCTTGAATGAAGAAGGATCAGAGCGCGCCTTGCACCAGGCCGCGAAAGCCATACACCTTGCGCTCGCCCGCGAAGTCGACCAGCTCGACCGTGCGCTGCTGTCCCGGCTCGAAACGCACTGCCGTGCCCGAGGCGATGTTGAGGCGCATGCCATGCGCCGCCTTGCGGTCGAACCTGAGCGCCGCATTGGTCTCGGCGAAGTGGTAGTGCGAACCGACCTGGATGGGCCGGTCGCCGGTGTTCTCGATCACGAGCGTGGCGGTGCGGCGGCCGGCGTTGAGCACGTGGTCGGGCCCGTCGGTGAAGAGCTCGCCGGGGATCATCACTTCCTCCGGCTGAACCAGACGGCCGCACCGGCCAGGGCCAGCACGACGACGAAGCCCCAGACATCGGTGGCGTGCCAGTGGGCGCCTTCAGGGCCATGGCCGTCGTGGGCCAGGGCAGCGAAGGGCAGGGCGGCCAAGGCGGCGGCCGAGCGGGCGGCAAAGCGGGTCATGGAAGGGCTCCTCATCGTTATGCAATAGGTTGGTGCACGGTCACCAATTTGGTGCCATCGGGAAAGGTGGCTTCGACCTGGATCTCGGGAATCAGCTCGGGCACGCCGTCCATCACGTCGTCGCGGGTGAGCACGGTCTTGCCCTCGCTCATCAGCGCCGCGACGGTCTTGCCATCTCGCGCGCCCTCCATGATGGCGGCGCTGATCAGCGCCACGGCTTCGGGGTAGTTGAGCTTGAGCCCGCGGGCCTTGCGACGCTCGGCGAGCAGCGACGCGGTGAAGATCAGGAGCTTGTCTTTTTCGCGGGGTGTCAGTTCCATGATGGTGCGCAGGGCGTGCAGGAGCGGGAAAAGTGCCGCATCTTAGGGCGCAGGCATGCCCGGTGGCATGGTGCTTGCGCGGAGTCAACGCATGAAGCTTGCCACCCCGTCCGACCCGTCGATGCCACCGCTCGGGCCCGCGATGGCGCCGGTCGATCGCACCGAGGTGGTGCAACAAGAGCGTGCCGTGCAGCGCGTGGTGAAGGTGCGCCGCGACTACAACAGCTGGGTCGCGCGCGAGACGATGGAGGACTACGCCCTGCGCTTCACGCCGCGCGCCTTCCGCAAGTGGTCGGAGATGCGCGTGGCCAACACGGCCTTCGGCGCGGCCTCCTTCCTGATCCTCGAAGCGGTGGGGGCGACGCTCCTGGTGCAGTACGGCTTCGTCAACGCGTTCTGGGCCGTGGTGGCGACCGGCCTCATCATCTTCCTGGCCGGCCTGCCCATCAGCACCTATGCCGCCCGGCACGGTCTCGACATGGACCTGCTCACGCGGGGCGCCGGCTTCGGCTACATCGGCTCGACCATCACCTCGCTCATCTACGCGAGCTTCACCTTCATCTTCTTCGCGCTCGAAGCGGCGGTGATGGCCTATGCGCTGGAGCTCGCGTTCGACATCCCGCCCGCCTGGGGCTACCTGATCTGCGCGGTGGTGGTGATCCCACTCGTCACGCACGGGGTGACGGCGATCAGCCGGCTGCAGGTGTGGACGCAGCCACTGTGGCTCGTGATGCTGGTCGTGCCCTATGTCTTCGTGTTCTGGCACAACCCTGGCGTGCTCGACGACATCGCCCACTACGGCGGCGCGCCGCTGAACGGCGCCGACGGCACGCAGTTCAACCTCGCCCTCTTCGGCGCGGCCATGACGGTGGGCATCGCGCTCATGACGCAGATGGGCGAGCAGGTGGACTACCTGCGCTTCATGCCCGAGAAGACGGAAGCGAACAAGCGCCGCTGGTGGGCGGGCGTGCTGATCGGCGGGCCTGGCTGGGTGGTGCTGGGCGTGGTGAAGATGCTCGGCGGCATGCTGCTCGCCTACCTCGCGATCCGCCATTCGGTGCCGGTGGACCGCGCGGTCGACCCCAACCAGATGTACCTCGCTGCCTACGAGTACGTCTTCTCGCGCCCGGGCTGGGCGGTGGCGGCGGTGATGGTGTTCGTCGTCATCTCGCAGCTCAAGATCAACGTCACCAACGCGTATGCCGGCTCGCTGGCCTGGAGCAACTTCTTCGCACGCCTCACGCACAGCCACCCGGGGCGCGTGGTGTGGGTGGTGTTCAACACGCTGATCGCGCTGATGCTGATGGAGCTCGACGTCTTCCGCGCACTGGGCGGCGTGCTGGGCCTCTACTCCAACATCGCGATCAGCTGGATCATGGCCGTGGTGGCCGACCTCGTGATCAACAAGCCGCTGGGCCTCTCGCCCCCGGGCATCGAATTCAAGCGCGCGCATCTGTACGACGTGAACCCGGTCGGCGTGGGTGCGATGGGCGCCGCCTCGGTGCTCTCCATCGCGGCCTACCTCGGCATGTTCGGGCCCCTGGCCGAAGCCTTCTCGGCGTTGATCGCGCTCATCACCGCGATGGTGGTGTCACCGCTGATCGCCTGGTACACCAGAGGCCGCTACTACATCGCCCGCCAATCGAAAGGCCTCTTCACCGGCCTGCAGCAGTGCGTGATCTGCGAGCGCGAGTACGAAGCCGACGACCTCGCGCATTGCCCCGCCTACCTCGGCAACATCTGCTCGCTGTGCTGCTCGCTCGACGCGCGCTGCAACGACCTCTGCAAGCCCGAGGCGCGCCTGTCGGCGCAGTGGTCACGCGCGCTGCGCAAGCTGCTGCCGCAGCGCGTGTGGCCCTACATCGACACCGGCCTCGGCCACTACCTCCTCGTGATGGCCATCGTGGTGCCGCTGCTCGCCGGTGTCTTCGCCTTGCTCTACCAGCAGGAGCTGCGCACGATGGGCGAGCAGGCCGAGGCGCTCGGCCCGGCCCTGAAGCTCGGCTTCGTCAAGGCCTTTGCCGCGCTGCTGCTGGTCAGCGGCATCGTCGCCTGGTGGCTGGTGCTCACGCACAAGAGCCGCCAGGTCGCGCAGGAAGAGTCCAACCGCCAGACGCAGGCGGTGCACGAGCAGACGCTCGCGCTGCGCCGCGAGATCGACTCGCACCGCCAGACCGACCTGCAGCTGCAGGAAGCCAAGCTCGCCGCCGAGCTCGCCAACCAGGCCAAGAGCCGCTACATCACCACCGTGAGCCATGAGCTGCGCACGCCGCTCAACAGCATCCTCGGCTATGCGCAACTGCTGGAAGAGGACCCGTCCATCCCCGGCCACCGCAAGCAGGCGGTGAGCGTGATCCGCCGTGGCGGCGACCACCTGCTCTCGCTCATCGAGCACACGCTGGACATCGCCCGCATCGAGGGCGGCAAGCTGCGCCTGGAGCCGTGCCCGTTGCGCTTCCGCGAAGCGGTGCAGCAGCTCGTGCACATGTTCGAGCTGCAGGCCGCGGGCAAGGGCATCGAGTTCCGGGCCGACCTCGGCGAGGTGGTGCCCGAGGTCGTGCGCGCCGACGAGAAGCGCCTGCGCCAGATCCTCATCAACGTGCTGGGCAACGCCGTCAAGTTCACGCAGGCCGGCCGCGTGGTCTTCCGCCTGCGCTATGCGCGCGAGATGGCGGTGTTCGAGGTCGAGGACACCGGTCCCGGCATCGCCGCCGACGAGCTCACCCACATCTTCGAGCCTTTCGCGCGCGGCAGCGAAACCACCAGCGGCGGCACCGGCCTCGGGCTGACGATCGCCAAGATGCTCACCGACCTGATGGGCGGCGAGCTGACGGTCACCAGCGAGGTCGGCGTGGGCACGGTCTTTCGCATCAAGCTCTTTCTGCCCGAAGCGCACGGTGCGGTGGCCGCGCTCGAGGTGCCGCGCAGCACGCGCACCGGCTACCGCGGCGAGCGCCGCCGCGTGCTGATCGTCGACAACGAGGAGGTCGACCGTTCGCTGCTCGCCACCGTCCTGCAGCCGCTCGGCTTCGAGCTGATGCAGGCCGCGTCCGGCCACGAGGCGCTGGCCGTGGTCGAGGGCTTCGCGCCGCACGCGATCCTGATGGACCTGGCCATGCCGGGCATCGACGGCTGGGCCACCATCCGCGCGATCCGCGCGCAGAAGCTCAGCGCCGCGCCCATCGCCATCGTCTCCGGCAACGCCTTCGACAAGGACCTGGAGAACGACGTCGGCATCACCCCGCAGGACTTCGTGCTCAAGCCGGTGCGCGTGCACGAACTGCTCGACTGGCTGGGCTCGCGCCTGAAGCTCGAGTGGCTCGAAGTCCCGCGTGAGGCCGCGCCCGGTGCGGCCCCCGCGGCGCCGGCCCGGTGGGTGCTGCCCCCCGAGGCGCAGCTCAAGGCGCTCGACGAGCTCATCCACCTCGGCTACTTCCGCGGCATCGTGAAGAAGCTCGACGAGATCGAGCGCGACAATGCCGCCTGTGCCAGCTTCGTCGCCCACCTGCGCGGACTGGCGCGCAACTTCCAACTCGATGCGATGAGCACCCTGGTGCAGCGAGCCCTCAATGACCCTGCGACCCTCTGACGCCACGCGCCTGCCCGACCGCAGCGCCAGCGACGTGGTGCTGATCGTCGACGACGTGCCCGACAACCTCTCTCTGCTGCACGACGCGCTCGACGAGGCCGGCTACACCGTGCTCGTGGCCACCAGTGGCGACACTGCCCTGCAGCGCGCCGTGCAGGCCGTGCCCGACGTGGTGCTGCTCGACGCCGTGATGCCCGGCATGGACGGCTTCGAGGTGGCCCGCCGCCTGAAGGCCGACCCCGAGACCGCGCACATCCCCATCATCTTCATGACCGGCCTCACCGATACCGAGCACGTGGTGGCGGCCTTCGGCGCGGGCGGGGCCGACTACGTGACCAAGCCGATCCGCCCGCAGGAGGTGCTGGCGCGCATGGCCGCGCACATGCAGAGCGCGCGCCAGGCCCGGCAGGCGCGCAACGCGCTCGACGCCTTCGGCCACGCCACGATGGCGGTGCACGTGAACAACGACCGGATGAGCGGCAAGGCCGTGTGGCAGACGCCGCTCGCGCGCCAGCTCATGCACACCTATTTCGCCGTCGCCCCGGGAGAGGTGCCCGAGGAACTGCTGCAGTGGCTGCGCGAGCAGTCTGGCGAGGACGAAGGCCGAGAGGCCCGGCCGTACACCGTGACGCGCGAATCGCGGCAGCTCGTCTTCTCGCTGCAGGAGCGCACGAGCGACGATGACTGGCTCATGGTGATGCGCGAGGTGTCCGACGCGGCCGTGGTCGACGCACTCCTGCAGGCCTTCAAGCTGACGATGAAGGAGGCCGAGGTGCTGTACTGGGTCGTCAAGGGCAAGACCAACCGCGACATCGGCGACATCCTCGGCAGCAGCCCGGCCACGGTGAAGAAGCACCTGGAGCATGTGTTCGAGAAACTGGGCGTCGAGACACGCAACGCAGCGGCGTCGCTCGCGATGAAGAAGGTGCGGATGCTGTCGGCGTGAGGCAGCTTCGCGCGTTCATCCGCGTGGCCGAAGACGCGACTTCCGGCCAGGCAACAGCTCGCGCAGCACCGCCTGCGCGCCGCCGCCCAGATAGCCGCCGTCGCGGGTGATCAGCACCACCGGCACGCTGACGTCGAGGTCGCCCACGGTCACCGGCGCAAGTTCGCGCGCCTTCAACTCGTCGTCGACCGCGCTCTCCTGCAGCAAGGCCATGCCGAAGCCCGCCTGCACCATGCGCTTCTGCGCCGTGAGGCTGTCGATGGCGAGCCAGTCGAGCCGGTCGATGCCGCGCGTGGCGAACTGGGCGAAGACCGTGGTCGCGAACGCCTCCGATCGCCGCTCGGGCGACGGGAAGGCGAGCCAGCGTTGTGTCGCGAGTTGCTCGAGGGTCTTCACGCGCTTGCCGGCGAGCGGATGCGACGTTGCGCACACCACGACCAGGCGCTCGCTGTACAGCACGTGGCGCTCCAGGCCGGCGCCGGTGTCGTCGAAGTAGCGCAGGCCGATCGAGGCCGCGCCCGAGCGCACCTGCGCACTCACCTCGGCGCTGGTGGCAGTCTGCAGGCGAAGGTCCAGGCCCGGATGGCGTGACTGCGCGCGCTGGAGCGCGGCGGCCAGCGTCGTGTTGGCGAGCGTGCCCACCGTCACCATCTGCACCGTGCCGCCCGCGCCGGAGCGCGCCGCCTCCGCCGCGGCCCGGGCATCCCCGATCGCCGCCGACACCCGCTCGGCATGGGGCAGCAGCGCGGCGCCCACCTCGCTCAACACCAGCCCGCGGCCGATCCGCTCGAAGAGCGGCGCGCCCACCTCCCGCTCCAGCAAGGCAAGGCGGCGGCTGATGGCGGACTGCGTGCGGGACAGTTCATCAGCTGCGGCCGACACGCCGCCGCGACGGTGCACCGCGAGGAAGGTGGCCAGGGCGTCGGAATCCATGCATGCAAATATTCGATCGACAGGAGAAAGATTATGCGTTTGACGCACGCATCGCGGGCACTGACGATGGCGGCATTCCGTCCCTGAGGAGATTGACCATGCACAACCCCGGCCTCCATTTCCTGGCCCTGCACCGCGCCGAGCGCGGCTTCGTGATGCCCAACGCCTGGGATGCCGGCACCGCCGTGTTGCTCGCCGAGGCCGGTTTTGCGGCCCTCGGCACCACCAGCGCCGGCGTGGCCTTCTCGCTGGGAAAGCCCGACTTCAACGTGCGCCAACCCGCCCTGGCCGTTACCCGCGACGAGACGCTCGACGCGCTGCGGCGCATCGTGGCCGCCGTGCCGCTGCCGGTGAACGCCGACCTCGAAGCCGGCTACGGCGACACGCCCGAGCAGGTGGCCGATTCCGTGCGCCTGGCCATCGCCACCGGCGCGGCAGGCTGCAACATCGAAGACACCGACCGCAGCACGGGGGCTCTCTACGTCGAGGCCGAAGCGGTGGAGCGCATCGCGGCGGCGCATGTGGCGGTGCGGGCCTCGGGCCGCGCGTTCGTGCTCAACGCACGCACCGATGTCTTCCAGCATGCCGGCGAGAACGGCCTCGCGCGGGCCATCGAGCGCTGCAACCGCTTCTTCGCCGCCGGTGCCGACTGCGTGTTCACGCCCGGCGTGGCCGACACGCAGCGCGCGAGCATGCTGGTGCGCGAGCTCACCGGCCCGCTCAACCTCGTGGTCGGGCTCAACGAATCGGCCTCCAGCGCACAGGCCCTGATCGACGTGGGCGTGAAGCGCATCAGCGTCGGCGGCTCCATCGCGCGCGCCGCGCTCGGCCTCGTGCGGCAGGCGGCGATCGAGCTGAGAGAGCGTGGCACCGTGGGATATGCCGGCGGGCAGATCCCACAGGGCGAACTGAATGCCCTCTTCGAGCGTGCGTGGGCACGCCGGCCTAGACTGGCCGGATGAGACAGACCGTTGAACTCCAGCATGCCTCGCGCCTCATCAACCACGGGCCCACCGTGCTCGTGGGCAGCGCCCACGGCGGGCGGCGCAACCTGATGGCCGCCGCGTGGTCGATGCCGGTCGAGTTCACGCCGCCGCGCATCGCCATCGTCATCGACAAGAAGACCTACACCCGAGAGCTGGTGGCCGCCAGCGGCGGCTTCAGCGTGAGCCTGCCGGGCCGTGCGTTGCTGGATGCGACCTACGCGGTCGGCAGCGTCTCGGGCCGCGACGCAGGCGACAAGTTCGCGCGGTTCGGCATCGCCACCTTCGACGGGCCGGTGCTCGGCCTGCCGCTCGCGGCCGAGGCCGTGGCCTGGATGGAATGCCGCCTGATCCCCGAGCGCCACACCGAAGACGCCTACGACACCTGCTTCGCCGAGGTGGTGTGGGCCGCGGCCGATGCGCGCGTGTTCGACCGCGGCCGCTGGTCCTTCCGCGACGACAACACGGAGCTGCACACCCTGCACCACCTGGGCGGCGGTCACTTCGCCTGGCCGCAGCGCAGCGAGCAGGCTAACCTCGTGGTCCCGAAGACCTGACACCGCGACATGGCCCTCACACTGCACTACCACCCGCTCTCGTCCTACTGCCACAAGGCGCTGATCGCAATCGACGAACTGGGGATCGAGGTCGACAAGCAACTGCTCAACCTCGGCGATCCGGCCGAGCGCAGTGCGTTCCTGGAGCTCTGGCCTACCGGCAAGATGCCGCTGCTGGTCGACGGCGACCGGGTGGTGCCCGAGACCAGCATCGTCATCGAGTACCTGCAGCAGCGCCACGCGCCGACCGGCCGCCGCCTGATCCCCGACGACCCCGCCGCCGCGCTCGACGTGCGCCTGTGGGACCGTCTCTTCG
The DNA here is from genome assembly GCA_036402415.1 of Rhizobacter sp. Taxonomy (GTDB): domain Bacteria; phylum Pseudomonadota; class Gammaproteobacteria; order Burkholderiales; family Burkholderiaceae_C; genus Rhizobacter. The sequence goes on from DASWSY010000169.1 coordinate 8,940, forward strand.
ACCTCTACGTCATGACGCCGATGCAGGCCCACACCAATGACCTGCTGCGCGCGCCGGCGGACCGCGACCCCATTGCCGTGGCCGAAGCGAAGGCTAGGCTGCTCATGGCCTACGAGCTCATCGACCGCCAGCTCGACGGCCGCACCTGGGTGACCGGCGAGGCCTTCACGCTTGCCGACTGCGCGGCGGCACCGTCGCTGTTCTATGCGGTGACCTACGTGCCCTTGCCCGCCGAGCGGCACCAGCTCGCGGCCTATTTCGAGCGGCTGATGGCACGCCCGTCGGTGGCCCGCACGATCGAGCAGGCCCGGCCGTTCTTCAAGTGGTACCCGGGTCGCGCGGGGCTGGCCTTGCGCTATTTCGATCCCGCAGTCGGTTGAGCGTGGGAGAGAGTCCGTAGATGTGGCCGACGTTCGTCACTTGGGCAAAAGCGCCGGCTCCTTGGTGAAACCCCAGTGAATCTTGGCGAGGACCGATTGGGTGCCGGCATCAACTCCAGTGTCGCGAGCGGTCCCCAACGTCAGGTACAGGTCCTTGTCGACCTTGTATTCCAAGCCCAGAACCGCGCGCTTGCGATCCTTGAACTCTGAGCTGTTGGCGCGGCTCTTGGTGACCGAGTATTCGGCGAGGCCGCCGAGTCGAGCGTTGCCGAAGCGAAGATTGACGCCCAATAGCCTCTGCTTGGCAGGCAGGTCGACTCCCGCGATCGAGCGGGTGGTGGCGTTGCTGGTCGATCGCGCGTGAGCGGTTACCAAGTAGCCGGTGCGACGGGTCGGGTCCGTGTCCCTTCCGTCCAGGTCTTCGCCGTAGGCCGCGGTGAGCCAGTAGGAGGTGGAATTCTTTGGTTGGGTCGCTGATGTGCCGTCTGAGGACGCCATGCGGCGCCCGGCCCCGATGGCCACCTTGGGCTGGTTCCACTTCGTGAGCTGACTGTCGAGGAGCTTTTGGCAAGCCTCTATGGCGCTCTTTTCGTTCTCGGTGAGGGGCTGCCGCGTTCCGGGCTCGAGTGAAGGCGGAGGCCCGAAGTCACCGTTCGCTACTGCGACGCAATCGCCTTGACCTGCGAGGTCAAGCACGCCGTCCATCACGGGCGCCCACAGCAGCGCTTGCACTCCGAATGCCGATTGCGCAGACGTCGTGGAGGTTTTGGCCTTGGTGGCGAACGAAACCGTCGTCCTTGCCCATGCACGGGCGAGTCGGCTCTTCGTGACGTCTTCCCATGTCACGTTCTTCATCGCGAGCGCAGGTGCGATTTCGACAGCGACTGCATTGGCCAGTTTCCCTTCGGCGTCGAAGGCCCTGGCCGCTTGGCTCGAAAAGGCTCTGAACGATCCCATCCGTTGAACGGTTTCGCCTGACACACCGAGCAGCAGTGCGGCAGGAGCGGTGGTGACAGGCATATCCAGCGTGGCTGCCTGCACGAGGTCTTCAAGGCTGGTGCTGTCGTCTGCCGCATGGGCCGCATGCATCGTGAGTAGCGCCAACGCAGCCATGGCTTTCGGGAGGGTCTTCATTTCGCTGCCCTAGACGCAACGGAGGTACGCGCTGCCCGTGATGCCGGCTGCACGTGCTGGCGGGTTGGCCGTTCGTGTCCCGTTGAAGTTGGCCAGCGGGCCTTGCGCACTCTCCAGATCGAATCCGACAGTTACCGGCAATGCGCTTGGATCAAGCAGATGTGCCTGGCCGCGAAAGCGGAGCACGTAGTCGAATCCTCGCTTCACCGGCATCTGGAAACCGGCCCCGGGCAGCGTGTCGGGCAGGTTGTCGACCAGCGCCTTGCCAACGGGCGACCACTGTGCCGCCTGCCCCTGGGCCGGGATGGTGGGTTTCATGAAGATTTCTA
>DASWSY010000170.1:0-1618 GCA_036402415.1 Rhizobacter sp.
GATCGTGTGGGGCTGGTCGAGCCAGTCCTGGGCGATCGTGGTGCTGCAGCTGTGCCTGATCGCGATGAACCTGCGCGGCGCGGCCAAGAACGACATCGACAAGGACAAGCCGGGGGCGTAGTCAGTCGCCCCAGCGCGTGATCAGGCCGAACCAGCACACCGCCGTCACCAGGTTCATCGGCATGGTGAGCACGCTCGGCACGTAGAAGAATGCCGACAGGCGCGGGCTGGAGAGCACGATCTCGCAGAAGAACGCGACGATGAACAGCAGCACGCCCAGCACGAACCAGCGCCGCATGTAGGTGGGCAGCCAGCGTGCCTGCTCGCGGTTGTGGCGCAGCGCGGCGGCGCGCGCATAGATGTCTCCGCGGCTCGCGTCGAAGAACAGCCAGCCGTAGAAAAGATAGCGGTAAAGCAGGGAATGAAAAGGCAGGTACTGCATGTCGCCTCCGCCGAGGTTCGATCGGGCCGGCGCAGGCAGGTTCCTCAGAGCCGCTCGATGATGGTGACGTTGGCCATGCCCCCGCCTTCGCACATGGTCTGCAGCCCGTAGCGCCCGCCGCGCTGCTGCAGTGCATGCACGAGCGTCGTCATGAGCTTGGTGCCCGAAGCTCCCAGCGGGTGGCCGAGCGCGATGGCGCCACCGTTCACGTTCAGCCGCTCGGGCGCAGCGCCGGTCACCTGCAGCCAGGCCAGCGGCACGGGCGCGAAGGCCTCGTTCACCTCGTAGAGGTCGATGTCGCCGATGGCCAGGCCCGCCTTCTTTAAGGCGCGCTCGGTCGCGGGAATGGGTGCCTCCAGCATGACCACCGGGTCGTGGCCCATCACGCTCATGTGGTGGATGCGTGCGAGCGGCCTGACGCCCAGCGCCTTGAGGCCACGCTCGTTGACCACCATCACGCCGCTTGCGCCGTCGCAGATCTGCGAGGCGGTGGCGGCGGTGACCACGCCGCCCGGCTGCACCAGCTTCACGCCGGCCATCGCCGACAGCGAGACGTCGAAGCGGATGCCCTCGTCGACCGTGTGCGGCTCGCCCAGGTCGCCCGCTTCGGCACTGCGCGCGGCGACGGGCGTCACCTCGGCCTCGAAGCGCCCGGCGCGCACCGCTTCGATGGCACGCTGATGGCTCTGGAAGGCAAATGCATCGAGCTGCTCGCGCGAGAGCCCGTACTTCTTCGCGATCATCTCGGCGCCGGTGAACTGGCTGAACTCCACGCCGGGGTAGCGCTTCTGCATGGCCGGGCTCACATAGAAGCCCAGGCCCTGCTTGGCCGGCAGCGTCATCGGCATGCCCATGGGCACGCGCGACATGCTCTCCACGCCGGCGGCGATCACCACGTCCTGCGTGCCCGACATCACCGCCTGCGCGGCGAAGTGCAGGGCCTGCTGCGACGAGCCGCACTGCCGGTCGACCGTGGTGCCCGGCACCGACTCGGGCAGCGACGACGCGAGGATGGCGTTGCGCGCCACGTTGGCCGCCTGCTCGCCGGCCTGTCCGACGCAGCCCATGATCACGTCGTCGATGAGCGCCGGGTCGGCGTTCGTGCGCGCGAGGAGTGAATCCAGCACCTGGGCCGCGAGGTCGGCCGGGTGCCAGCCCGAGAGCCGGCCGCCGCGG
>DASWSY010000171.1:0-4450 GCA_036402415.1 Rhizobacter sp.
TCGGGTCTGCCGCAGGCTCAAGCCGCTTGAACGCCTGGCTTACTTGACCTGGGACTCGGTGTAGTAGCCGCTGCCGACCAGCACCGGCTTCCAGTTGGATGCATCCACGCTCACCGGCTTCAGCAGGTATGACGGCACGACCTTGACCCCGTTGTTGTAGGTCTTGGTGTCGTTGATCTGCGGCTGCTTGCCGGCGAGCACGGCGTCGACGAGATCGACCGTGACCTTGGCGAGTTCACGCGTGTCCTTGAAGACGGTGGAGTACTGCTCGCCCGCCAGCATCGACTTCACCGAGGGCAGCTCCGCGTCCTGGCCGCTCACCACCGGGAAGGGCTGCTTCGGCGTGCCGTAGCCCACGCCCTTCAGCGACGAGAGGATGCCGATGGACAGGCCGTCGTACGGGCTCAGCACCGCGTCGACGCGCGCGTTGGTGTAGTAGGCCGAGAGCAGGTTGTCCATGCGGGCCTGGGCCACGGCGCCGTCCCAGCGCAGCGTGCCGACCTTGTCCATGCCCATCTGCTTGCTGCGCACCACGAGCTTGCCGCTCTTGATGTACGGGTCGAGCACCGACATCGCGCCGTTGTAGAAGAAGAAGGCGTTGTTGTCGTCGGGCGAGCCGCCGAAGAGCTCGATGTTGAACGGGCCCTTGCCCTGCTTCAGGCCGAGCTTGTCGACGATGGAGTTCGCCTGCAGCACGCCGACCTGGAAGTTGTCGAAGGTGGTGTAGTAGTCGACGTTCTTCGAGCCGCGGATGAGGCGGTCGTAGGAGATGACCTTGACCTTCTTGTCGGCCGCCTTCTGCAGGGCATCCGACAGCGTGGTGCCGTCGATGGCGGCGATCACCAGCACCTTGGCGCCCTTGGTGATCATGTTCTCGACCTGGGCGAGCTGGTTGGGGATGTCGTCGTCGGCGTACTGCAGGTCGGTCTTGTAGCCCTTGGCCTGGAAGTACTTGACCATGCTCTGGCCGTCGCTGATCCAGCGCGACGAGGACTTGGTGGGCATCGAGATGCCGATGAGGCCCTTGTCCTGGGCCTGGACCTGGGGCAGCCAGGCGACGAGGCCGGTGGCCAGCGCCGCGACGATGAGGCGTCGAATCTTCTGCATGCGTGTCTCCTGAGGTGGTGTACCGGCAGCCCCGGGCCGCTGCGTGGGTGGCCCGTTGGTGCTGCCGGGTGCGGCGGTCAGCGCGCGATCAGTACTTGCGCTTCGGGAATTCCTGGGCGGCCGTTTCCATCGGGAAGATGCCTTCCTCGGTCACGATGCGCTTGGGGATCGGCTTGCCGGCCACGAGGTCCTTCACCGCGCTCATGAGCTGCGGGCCGAGCAGCGGGCTGCATTCGACCGACACGTTCAGCTTGCCGGCGATCATGGCCTCGAAGGCGCCCTTCACGGCGTCGATCGAGATGATCACGATGTCCTTCGCGGGCTTCATGCCGGCTTCCTCGATCGCCTGGATGGCGCCGATGGCCATGTCGTCGTTGTGCGCGTAGAGCACGTTGATCTTCTTGCCCTCGGCCTTCAGGAAGGCTTCCATCACCTCCTTGCCCTTGGCGCGGGTGAAGTCGCCGGTCTGCGAACGGATGATCTTGAACTTCGGATCCGCCTTGATGATTTCCTCGAAGCCCTTCTTGCGGTCGATCGCGGGCGCGGAGCCCACGGTGCCCTGCAGCTCGACGATGTTGACGGTGCCGGTCTGGCCCTTCATCTTCTCGACCAGCCAGCGGCCGGCCTTGCGGCCCTCCTCGACGAAGTCGGAGCCCATGAAGGTGACCCACAGGCTGCTGTCCTTCTCGTCGACGGCGCGGTCGGTGAGGATCACGGGGATCTTGGCGGCCTTGGCCTCGCGCAGCACCGTGCCCCAGCCCGACTCGACCACCGGCGAGAAGGCGATCACGTCGACCTTCTGGGCGATGAAGCTGCGGATGGCCTTGATCTGGTTCTCCTGCTTCTGCTGCGCGTCGGAGAACTTGAGCTCGATGCCGGCGTCCTTGGCCGCCGACTTGATCGACTCGGTGTTGGCGGTGCGCCACTCGCTCTCGGCACCGATCTGGCTGAAGCCGAGCACGATCTTCTTCTGCGCGAAGGCGGTCGGCAGCAGGCCGGCCAGCGGAGCAGCCGTTGCGGCGGCGATCAGGGTGCGTCTTTGCAGTTTCATGTTGTCTCCTCGTTGGGATGTCTTGGTGGAATGTGCGGCGGACAAAGCGACTAGCGTGAAATGAACGTCTCTCGTTGAAGACCTTCTGTGATGAACCTCAGGAAAGCGTGTAGGCCGTCTTGACGGTCGTGTAGAACTCGGCGGCATACCGGCCCTGCTCGCGCGGGCCGAAGCTCGAACCCTTGCGGCCGCCGAAGGGCACGTGGTAGTCGACCCCCGCGGTGGGCAGGTTGACCATCACCATGCCCACCTGCGCATGGCGCTTGAAGTGCGTGGCGCGCTTGAGCGAGGTGGTGCAGATGCCGGCGCACAGGCCGAAGGGCGTGTCGTTGGCGAGCGCGAGCGCATGCTCGTAGTCGTCGGCGCGCAGCACGGTGGCCACGGGGCCGAAGATCTCCTCGCGGGCGATGCGATGCTGGGGCTGGGCGAGGAAGAGCGCCGGGCTCATGTAGTGGCCACGGGTGTCGCGCTCGATCACCTCGCCGCCCCAGATGTGCTCGGCACCTTCGGTACGGCCAAGCTCCATGTACGACAGGTTCTGGTCGAGCTGGTCGCGGCTCACGACCGGGCCGATCTCGGTCTCGCGCCTGAGTGCATGGCCCACGCGCAGCGCCTTCACACGGTCGCGCAGGCGGCTCACGAAGGCGTCGTGCACCCCGGCCTCGACGATCAGGCGGCTGGACGCGGTGCAGCGCTGGCCGGTGGAGAAGTAGGAGCCTTGCACGGCGCACTCGACGGCCTGGTCGAGGTCGGCATCGTTCAGCACGACGAGCGGGTTCTTGCCGCCCATCTCGAGCTGCACCTTGGCCCGGCGCGCGGCGGTCGCCTTCAGGACCTGCTCGCCGGTGCCCACCGAGCCGGTGAAGCTCACCGCGTCGACCAGCGTGCTGTCGAGCAGGGCCTGGCCGACCTGGCGGCCGCTGCCCATCACGAGGTTGAACACGCCCGCCGGCAGGTTGGCGCGGCTGATGATCTCGGCGAGCGACCAGGCGCAGGCCGTCACGATCTCGGCGGGCTTGAAGACGACGGAGTTGCCGTAGGCCAGCGCCGGCGCGATCTTCCAGGCCGGAATGGCGAGCGGGAAGTTCCAGGGCGCGATGATGCCCACCACGCCCACCGGCTCGCGGGTCACCTCGACGTCCACACCCGGCCGCACCGAGGCGAGCTTGTCGCCTTCGATCCGCAGCGCTTCGCCGGCGAAGAACTTGAAGATGTTGCCGGCCCGCACGGTCTCGCCGACGGCTTCGGGCAGGGTCTTGCCTTCTTCGCGCGCCAGCAGCTCGCCGAGCTCGTCCTTGCGCGCCAGGATTTCGCTGCCGATCTGGTCGAGCGCATCGGCGCGGCGCTGCGGGGTGCTGTGGCCCCATGCGCTGCGCGCGTCGGCGGCGGCCCGGATGGCCGACTGCGTCTGGCTCACGTCGGCCCGGCTGTACTCGCCCACCACGTCGGACAGGTCCGACGGGTTCTCGCTCACGCCGGTGGTGACGCCGTTTTCCCAGCGCCCGTTGATGTAGTTCTTGAAGACTTGCTGTGCCATGGCTTCAGAGCTCTTTCACGCCACCGAAGGCGAAGCCGCGCTCGCCGAGCGCCAGCGGGTTGACGAGGGGCGCGCCGAATTCGGGCAGCTCGATCTCGAATCGGTCGCCGGGCTGCACGCGCACCTGGTCGGCGAAGCTGAGCGTGGCGGTGCCGAAGAAGTGCAGGTGCAGGTCGCCGGGATGGCGGTGCGCGGCGTACTTGAAGTGGTGGTACTCCAGGTTGGCGATGCTGTGGCTCATGTTGGCCTCGCCGGTCTGGAAGGGCTTCTCCCACACCACCTGGCCCTCGCGCCGGATGCGGCTCGTGCCCGACAGGCTCGCCGGCAGCGCCCCCGTGCGCAGCTCGGGGCCGATGGCGCAGGCGCGCAGCTTGGAATGGGCGAGATAAAGGTAGTTCTGGCGCTCGGTCACGTGGTCGGAGAACTCGTTGCCGATGGCGAAACCGAGCCGATGGGGTTGGCCGTCGGCACCGATGAGGTAGAGGCCGACCAGCTCGGGCTCTTCGCCGCCGTCGAGCGCGAAGTCGGGCATGGTGAGCGGCGCGCCGGGCGCGGCGACGATGTGGCCGTTGCCCTTGTAGAACCACTCGGGCTGCACGCCCGCGCCTTCGGCGGGCTTGCCGCCGTCGAGGCCCCACTTGAACATGCGCATCGAGTCCGACAGCGTCTCCTCGCCGCCGGCGAGCTTGTGGTGCATCGCGTCGCGCGTGGCAGCGCTGCCCAGGTGCGTGAGCCCGGTGCCGCTGACCAGGCAA
>DASWSY010000172.1:0-7426 GCA_036402415.1 Rhizobacter sp.
CGCAGCAGGCCGTAGAGCACGCTGTGGCGCGAGAGCCAGTCGCGCAACGCACCGCCCCGCTTGGTCGGCTTGGGCGCGGCTTCGCTCGGTGCCACGGCGGGTGCGGCCGCAGGCGTGGAAGCTGCACCGCTCGGTCGCCAGCTGGCCCAGTTCGGCAGGTTCCGCGGCAGCATGGCGGCGTCGATGAAGTCGTTGCCGAAATAGAAGCTCACCAGCAGCTGCTTGGGCTTGAACTGCTTGGCCTGGTGGCCGGCCAGGTGCAGGTACTGGAGCGGGCCGTAGCCGCCCAGACCCATGTTGTAGACGCTGTCGCCACTCAAGGCGGCGAGTTGCTGCGGCCAAGCGCCGTCGCGCGGCGCGCCGGAGCCGTAGGTCATCGAGTCGCCGATGGCGACGATGTTGGCCTGGGCCGGCACCGTGCGGTTGCGGAAGCCCAGGTCGTCGTGGCCCCCGGCGCCCGGCGCGAGCTTGTGGCCGAGGAATTCATCGGCCACCGGGTCGACGTTGAGGAAATCGGCTGCATCGACCACCAGGCGCGACGCACCTTCGGCCAGCACCAGCGACACCACGATCGCCACCGCAGCGAGCCCGGCGGACTGCAGCTTGCTCTTGACACTCATCTTCGTGCTTCCCAATGAAAAAGGGCGGCCGCACGGGCCGCCCTGCTCGCCTCGCGGCTCAGTCGAGCTCGAAGGCCGTCTCGTAGTTCTGCTTCAGCGCCGGGTTCTGCTGCTCCTTGCGCAGGTAGCAGTTGCCGACCGCCAGCACGTCGAGGTCCGTGCCCATGAAGCAGCGGAAGGCGTCTTCCGGCGTGCCGACGATGGGCTCGCCGCGCACGTTGAAGCTGGTGTTGACCAGCACCGGGCAGCCCGTCTTGCGCTCGAAGGCCGACAGCAAGGCGTGGTAGCGCGCGTTGACGCTCTTCTCCACCGTCTGGATGCGCGCCGAGTAGTCGACGTGCGTCACGGCCGGGATGTCGGAGCGCGGCACGTTGAGCTTGTCGATGCCGAAGAGCTTCTGCTGCTCCGGCGTCATCTCGAGCCGGCGCGACTTGATCACGTCGGCCACCATCAGCATGTAGGGGCTGTCGCCATCGAGCTCGAACCACTCGGCCACCTTCTCGCGCAGCACCGAGGGCGCGAACGGGCGGAAGGACTCGCGGTACTTGACCTTGAGGTTGAGCGTCTTCTGCATCGACGGCGAACGCGGGTCGCCGATGATGGAGCGGTTGCCGAGCGCCCGCGGGCCGAATTCCATGCGGCCCTGGAACCAACCCATGGCCTTGCCTTCGGCCAGGTCGGCCGCCGACGTTTCGAGCAGGGCCTCGTCGGACAGGACCTCGAACTTGGCACCGGCGGCCTGGAGCCGCGCCTCGATGTCGGCCTGGTCGAACTGCGGACCCAGGTAGGAGCCACGCATCTTGTCGCCGTCGACGGTGCGCGGCTGGTCGAGCTGCATGTGATAGCCCACGAGCGCCGCACCGAGCGCACCGCCTGCGTCACCGGCGGCCGGCTGCACGTAGACGTTCTTGAACTTCGCGTCGCGCAGCACCTTGCCGTTGGCCACGCAGTTGAGCGCCACGCCGCCGGCCAGGCAGAGGTTGTCGATGCCGGTCTCGTCGCGCAGCGCGCGGGTGAGCCGGAGCACGATGTCTTCGGTCACCGCCTGCAGCGAGGCGGCCAGGTCCATGTGGTGCTGCGTCAGCGGCTCGCTCGCCTTGCGCGCCGGCCCGCCGAAGAGCTTGGCGAACTTGTCGTTCGTCATGGTCAGGCCGGTGCAGTAGTCGAAGTAGGACAGGTCCATGCGGAAGGACCCGTCCGGCTTCACGTCGATCAGGTGCTTGTAGATGAGGTCGACGTACTTGGGCACGCCGTAGGGCGCGAGGCCCATCACCTTGTACTCGCCCGAGTTCACCTTGAAGCCGGTGTAGTACGTCATCGCCGAATACAGCAGGCCGAGCGAGTGCGGGAAGTGGATCTCCTTGCGCACCTCGAGCGTGTGGCCGCGGCCGATGGCCACGGAGGTGGTGGCCCACTCGCCAACGCCGTCCATCGTGAGCACCACGGCCTCCTCGAAGGGCGACGGGAAGAACGCGCTCGCGGCGTGGCTCAGGTGGTGCTCGCTGAAGAGCAGCTCGCCGTTCCACTTCTTCTGGGTGTCGATCTTCTGGAAGGCCTTCTGCAGCAGGTCCTTGAGGAAGAGTTTCTCGCGCAACCACAGCGGGATGGACATGCGGAAGGACTGGAAGCCACGCGGTGCGAAGGCGAGGTAGGTTTCCAGCAGCCGCTCGAACTTCAGGAAGGGCTTGTCGTAGAACACCACACGGTCGATGCCTTCAAGGCCCACACCCGCGCGCTTCAGGCAATAGTCGATCGCGTGGGTGGGGAAGTTCGAGTCGTGCTTCTTGCGCGTGAAGCGCTCTTCCTGCGCCGCTGCCACGATGACGCCGTCTTCGACCAGCGCGGCGGCGCTGTCGTGGTAGTAGGCGGAGATCCCGAGAATGCGCATCGTCGGCTCAGAACAGGGTGTAGATGAACGGAGCCACGGCAGAGCCCTTGGCGAGCACGATCAGCATGCCCAAGAGCGCCATCATCCCGAAGATCGGCCACAGCCACACCTTCTTGCGGGCACGCATGAAGGCCCAGAGTTCCTTGATCATCGACATCGCGTGCTCCCGGTGTTCAGAATTGGTTGGTCATGGATTGCGGCGGCGGGCCAGGAGGCTCGCGGTCGATCCAGTACGACTTGGCGTTAGGGTCGGCCTTCAGGCGCAACGGGTCCTTGCCGGCCATGCGCATCACGAGCCCGATGGGCGTGAAGACGAGGTAGAAGAGGATGCCCAGCGCGATCGGGCTCACGATCTTCGCGAGCAGCAGGCCGAACTTCATCCACAGGCGGTTGGGCACGGCGAGGAGGCTCGGCATGACCACGGCGATGGCGGCGAAGGCGCCGGCCACTCCCACCGACCACCAGCGGATCGCGCCCGAAGAGAGCAGCGGCCAGGCGGCGATGATCAGGAACACCACCGCGAACACGAAGCCAAACGAGCGATCGGAAGAGCCTTCGACCTCGTCTTCGCGGGTCAGGTCTTCGTGGGACATGCAAGCACTCCTGAGGGTCTGTTTGAAGCGCAGCGAGTGTATCCCGCAGCCTCTGAAAACCCGATTGAAGCGCGGCTCGAAACGAGGGGGTTCCCCCCCGAATGGAGGCCCGTTCGGCATGACGGAAATCACGCCTCGACGCAGTGCATGAGCGCTGCGATTTGCAGCGCCCGAAGCACTACTTGTACTCGATCAAACGTGCGGTCTGGCCCGACAGGCGCAGCCTCAGAAACTTGAGCTGACCCGCCACTTCGGCGAACTTCCCGAGCACCATGAAGAAGGCACGCGCGGCACGGCCGCGCGCGGGTCCCGACGAGGCGAGGTACACACGCAGCATCTGCACCGGATAGAGCAGCAGCAGGACCAGCAGCCAGGGGCTCACGAGGAGCGCACCCGCCACCGCCGCGAGCGGGATGGCGAGGCCCCAGATCCAGGTGCGGCGCGACTCCACCACACGGTGCCGCTCGGGTGGCTTGCCATGCATGTGGGCGCCTTCGGCAAACGTGTAGCCGGCGCGCATCGAGCGCTTCCACCACTGGCTGAAGCGTGTCATCGCGGCGTCATGCAAGGTCATCTCGGCAGCCAGGCGCCAGACCTTCCAGCCCTTCGCGCGCATGCGCACGCACAGCTCGGGTTCTTCGCCGGCGATCAGCCGGGGGTTGTAGCCGTCGACGGCCAGGAGGGCTGCGGCACGGATCATCACGTCGCCGCCGCAGGCCTTGGTCTGGCCGGCTGCGGCCGAGCCCCATTCCTGGTCGCACAGCAGGTTGTAGACCGAGCGCTCGGGGTAACGCTCGCGACGGCGGCCACAGACGGCGGCCACATCGGTGTGGCCGGCGAGGAAGTCGCGGGCCGTGGACAGCCAAGCCGGGTCCACGGCGCAATCACCGTCGACGAACTGGATGAACTCGACGTGGGGCGCCAGTTCGAGAACGTGGCGCCAGCCGGCGTTGCGAGCGAGGGCGGCGGTGAAGACCACGTCCTTGGGCAGGACCACGACGTGAACGCCCTTGGCCTGGGCCATGGCGACCGAATCGTCGGTGGAGCCTGAATCGACGTACACGACCACCTCTGCCGTCCCCACCACCGAGCCGAGGCAGGCGCGAAGGCGATCGCCCTCGTTGCGGCCGATCGCAACGACCGCCACGCCGGGCAATCCAGCGGTGTCCGAGGCCGACGTCATCACTGCACCTGCTCAGCGGGTGCCGGCCGTTGCAGCTTCCACAGCGTGTCGTCGACGAGTTTCCAGGCGTCCATGCCGCCGCGGCACAGCAGCCTGAACATCCACAGCGCGTCGCCGCCCTCGACCTTCACCCGCGGTAGCCGCGCGAGGCGTGCGCCCCGGCGGAGCACGCCGTGCTGGGCGATGAAGATGCTGTCGTAGCCGCACTCGCTCAGCACGCGCTCGGTCATGGCGCTTTCGTCGGTGCGCATGCCGAAGGGATACGCGAAGCTGCGAACCGGCATGCCGATGCATTGTTCGAGCAGTTGTTTCGACCGGGTGCCTTCCTCGCGCACCTGCTCGACACCGAGCTTGGCAATCGAACAGTGCCGATGCGCATGCGACCCGATGGTGATGCCCGGCACCTTGGCGAGCTGCGCCACCTCGTCCCAGGTGAGGTAGGGCTCGCCGGAGACACTCGTCGTGCCGACGAAGCTCGTGGTCACGTAGGCCACCGAAGGGATACCGTGACGTTGCAGGATCGGCGCGGCGACGTGCAGCCAGCTGCTGAAGCCGTCGTCCATGGTGACGAGCACCGCGCCGTCGGGCAGGTCGATCTCGCCCCGGACGAAGCGCTCCACCTGGTCGAGCGACACCGCGAGCCGGTGTTCGGCGAGCCAGCGCATCTGCGCCTCGAAGGCCGCCGGGCCCACGCACCATGGGTCGCGCAACGCATCGCCGAAGCGGTGGTAGGTGATGACGCGGATGGTCGTCGCGCCTCGGCCGGCCAGGCGGCGCAGCGCGAGCGACCCGCTGACAAAACTGCCCAGCACCATCGCGGTCCGGGCAGTCTTCTTGACGATCCAGCGCAATGTGGAGATGGTCATGTGCGTCGCTTGCGGTCGTTGCGCTTGTCGTGCCTCATCACCCAGCTGCGAAACACACGCCCCAGGAACTTCGGGTTGCCAATCAGGTAGCGGCCGGCCTTGTGCGGCTGGCGGCTCAGCAGGTGCAGCCACTCGTAGCCGAGTTTGCGCACCCACCTGGGCGCCCGCACCAGGTCGCCCACCCAGTAGTCGAAGAGGCCGCCGGTGGCCAGGCACAGCGGCACGTTCAGCTGGTCGAGGTGGTCGTGAATCCATTGCTCCTGCTTGGGATTGCCCATGCCCACGAGCATCAGGTCGGCGCCCGAGGCATTGATCTTCGCGATCACCGCCTGGTGGTCGTCGGGCCCGAGGTAGCCGGTGTGGTAGCCGGCGAGCGTCCAGCCGGGGAACATTTCCTGTGCGCGCCTCGCGGCGATCTCGATGCGCTCCGGCGTGTTGCCGAGCAGGAAGTAGCGCAGGCCCTGGTTGGCCCAGCGCTGGAACATGAGCGGCACGAGGTCGGTGCCGTTGACGTTGTCCTGGAGCGTCACGCCGTGCAGGATGCGCGCGGCCCAGCGCACCCCGGTGCCGTCGCCGAACACACGGTCGGCCGAGCGCAGCACTTCGCGGTAGGCGGGGTTGTCGCAGGCGTTGTTGAGCGTGTGCGTGTTGACGAAGTAGACCGAGTGCGCACGCCGCGGCTGCTCGTAGAGCATGTTCTGCAGCAGGCCGAGGGCGTGCTCCATCGGGACGTCGGTCACGGGCACGCCGAGCACCGGCAGGATGCTGCTTTCGGCCGGCGCGGGCGCCGGCACGAACACCGGCGCCAGCGCGCCTGGCACGGTGATGTCCTGCGGCGTGCTCATCGGGTTCATGCCACGGCCGCCTGGGGTGACAGCGATGCCAGCAGCGCCTTGCGGTCGACCTTGCCGTTCGCGTTGAGGGGGAATTCGGAGACGAGGCGCAGCTCGCTCGGGTGCATGTAGGGCGGCAGGCGCGAGATCACGCGCTGGCGGATCGCATCGACATCGGCGCTGTCGGCCCCGAGGAAGCCGACGATGCCGTCGGCCCCGCTGGCATTCACCGGCCAGCCGATGGCGATGGCCACATCGACGCCGGCCTCCTGCCGCATCACGGCTTCGATCTCGCCCAGCTCGACGCGGTAGCCCTGGATCTTGATCTGGTTGTCGATGCGGCCGAAGTAGACCAGCGGCTGCCCAGCTTGCGGGCGACGCACGCGGTCGCCGGTGCGGTAGTAGACCTCGCTCTGGCCCGGCGGCACGACGAAGGCGGCGGCGGTGCGCTCGGCGTCCTTGTAGTAGCCGAGCGTGAGCTGCGGGCCGGTCATCAGCAGCTCGCCGGCCTCGCCGACGGCCACTTCACGAAGTTGCTCGTCGGCCACCAGCACCTTCATGCCGGGGTAGGGCTCGCCGATGGGCACGACGCCCATCTCGGCCTGCGCCGGAGAGCTTTCGCTGTTCCAGCGGTAGAGCGTGCAGGCGATGGTGAGCTCGGTCGGCCCGTAGAGGTTCTCGATGATCGACTGCGGTGCGGCCTCGGCCCACTTCTGCACGATCTCGACCGGCAGCGCCTCGCCGCAGAAGAGGCTGAAGCGCAGGCCCGGGTACTTGCCGGTCTTGAGCATCTTGAGCTTGTTCATCAGCACCGCGGTCGACGGCACCGAGAACCACATGGTGATGCCGCAGTCGGTGATGTACTTGCCCGGGAACATCTTCTGGCCGTTGGTCGGCGCGCACAGGCAGGCACCGCGCTCCCAGCAGACGAACATGTCGTGGACCGAGAGGTCGAAGGTCAGGTCGAAGGTCTGCGAGAAGCGGTCGTGCTCGGTGACGGCGTAGCGCTCGACCATCGCATCGACATACGGCACCGCGTTGCGGTGCGCCACCATCACGCCCTTGGGCTGGCCGGTGCTGCCGGAGGTGAAGAGCAGGTAGGCGATGCCGTTCGGGTCGACCGGGCCTTCGGTCCAGCCGCTGCCGTCGACCAGGTCGG
Source organism: Rhizobacter sp. (assembly GCA_036402415.1). GTDB lineage: Bacteria > Pseudomonadota > Gammaproteobacteria > Burkholderiales > Burkholderiaceae_C > Rhizobacter. The sequence continues at coordinate 7,143 of DASWSY010000172.1, forward strand.
CCTTGCCGAGGAAACGATGCTGCGGCCACACCGCGGCCAGCTCGCTCACGTCGTCGTGATCGGGCAGCAGCAGCACCAGCGGGCGCTCCACGCCCTGCAGCACCTCGCCGAGCTGCGCCGCGCCGTGGGCATCGACGATGAGGCTCCTGCACTCGGAGCGGACCAGCATGCCGCGCGTGCGGTCGGTCGGGAAGCCGGGATTGAGCGGCACGTAGCCATGGCCACGGAAAAGCCCGCCGAGCACGCCCGCATAGGCGGTGATCGAACGGTGCGCAAACACGGCC
>DASWSY010000173.1:0-3767 GCA_036402415.1 Rhizobacter sp.
ATTTGGCGAACTGGTCGTCGTGCGGCCGGTCGGCCTGCACGGTGGGCTGGCTCTGCGCCCACGCGCGGTAGAAGAGCAGCAGGGCGCGGTGATGGAAGACATCGGCAAAACGCGCGAAGGTCGGGTCGCCGTGGTTGCGCAGGCGGTCGCGTGCGTATTCGGTCAGGTGCAGCGGCAGCGGGCCCATCGGCCCGAACAGGCCGAAGAAGCGGGCGCCCAGGCGCGGGCGTGTGCCTTCGGCCTTGAACGACATGATCGCGGCCGGCGCGAAGTCGAGCTCCGGGTCCTGGCCCAGGCGAATGGCTTCCGCGCCGGGGCGCAGCGCCTTGCCCAGCCGAGGGGCCTCGGGCGACAGCGATTCGATCTGGCGCAGCACGGCGAAGAAATCGTGCGCCCAGGGCTGCGCCGCGAGTTGCTCGTAGAGCCGTTCGCGGCGTTCGTGGCGTTCACGCGCGTGGGTCGTCATGTCAGAGCACTGCCTTGTCTCCGATGCGCGGCCGGCTTCGGTAGATCTCGCCGCGCGTGGCCGAACGCAGCACCGTCTCGCAGAAGCTGTTGGCCGAGGCATGCCGTGCGAAGAGGTGCGACAGCACCTGGCCGAGCAGGAAGGCACTGCTGCCCTGGAAGCCGAGCTCGTCGACCAGCGCCGTCACCTCCACGCCGCAGCCGAAGGTGAGCGGGCCCGGGAAGGGCAGCCGGCGCACCACCGACTTCGCCTCGACCCACTGCAGGCTCTCGACCTGCTTGGCCCAGGCCACGTCCTGCTCGGGGCCGTGCAGCGCGAGCAGGCTGCGCAGCGAGGCGGCGGCGCGTTTCGGGTCGTCTCCGGCGATGCTCAGGTAGTTGAGCGTGAGCAGGCTCACGAGCGACCAGCCGACGTCGCCGCGGGCGATGCGCTGCACGGGCCGCGTGGGGCCGCGCAGGGTTTCGATGCGGCCGGCGGGGCCCGCGGCGTCGAGCGTCCAGGTGGTCGCGTTGCCGGGCAGGAGCACCGGCAGGTCGCGGTTGGTCACGAGGGCGGTCAACGAGAGCTGGCGGATGTCTTCGCGGTAAGGCGCCGCCTGCGGGTCGACCAGCGCAACGAAGAGCTCCTGGCCCACGTAGGCCGAACGCGGCCCGTCCTGCCGCTGGCGCGAGGAGAGCAGCCGGGGCTCGCGCCGCACGGTGAAGTAGGCGCCGTGGTTGCGCGATTCGTCGTGGTAGCTCGCGTAGAGCGGCAGGAAGGGCTGCTCGGCCACCTGCGCGGTGCCGTGGCCCGTGACCGACTGCAGGGTGTGCACCTCGTAGTCCATCGGCCGCGTGCGGTCGGGCACCACGTGGTGCTCGAAGCTGGCGCTGCCGGAGGGGGCGATCTGGATGCGGTCGAGCCGTCGGGGGAAGAGGTTGACGGCGGGGGTACAAAAGAGCGCGAGGCTGCCGGCGTCCACCAGCGATTCAAGGGCGGCGTCCCCACGCGAAAACAGAAGCACGATCTCGGCCTCGGGGCCTTCGACGGCGTCGAGGCGGCGGGCGAGGTCCTGCACGTCGAAGAACAGGAAGCGCTGCGGCATCGCCGCCAGCTCCTGCAGCAGGCGGTGGCCGCTGAAGCCACGCAGCGTCTCGGGCAGCAGGGCCTCGTGGTCGCCGAACCCGAGCGGCTGCACCGACTCGGCATCGGCAAAGCCCTGCATCGGACGCTTGAGCGTGGCGGCCGAGCCGGCGAGCGTGGCGGCCGTGTTGCCCAGCACCAGCTCGTGCAGGCGGAAGGCCACGTCGTCGGGGGCCGAGATGTAGAGCGGCAGGTGGTCGAGCCGGAGCTGGCGGAAGCTCAGGCCGCCATGGAGCTTGAGCCTGATGCGCAGGCCGCCCTTCACCTGGCGCGCCACCGGCAGGTGCGCGAGCGGCAGGTCGGGTGCATGGGTGAAGTACTGGACCGACGTGATCTCGATCGGCCACAGGGTCACGTCCTGGGCGATGCGGAACTCGCAGCGTGTGTTCTGGCCGCGGGTGAGCTCGGCGGTGAGCGCGGTGCCGCGCTTGAGCGTGAAGCCCTTGGTGAGGTTCGGGTCGAGCGGGTCGGGGCGCATGCGCGCCACGAGCATCGAGGGCACCGGCGAGAGAAAGCCCGGGTACACCGTCTCCAGCAGGTGCTGCACGAGCTTCGGGTGCTCGGCATCGAGCTTGAGCTGGATGCGCGCGGCCAGGAAGGCAAAGCCTTCGAGCAGGCGCTCGACGTACGGGTCGGTGACCTCCAGCCCGTCGAGCGACAGGCGCGACGCGATCTTCGGAAACTCCTGCGCGAACTCGGCGCCCACCTCGCGCAGGTGGGTCAGTTCGTCGTTGTAGTGGCGCAGGAGGTTGGGGTCCATCGGGAAGGCCGAAGCGTGTCGGGCGGTGAAGGGATTCTGTCGATCGGGCGCGGGCTGAACAGCAACTTTGGTCACACCCGCCGTGCGTGCGGGTCAGCGCGGCGAGAGGCGGCCCACCGTGCCACTGGCCATGTCGCGCACCTCCACCTGGCCGGCCTCGAGGTCGACCTGCGTGCGCAGCAGCAGCTCCAGCGGGACCGGTTGCGCCCACATGAAGCCCTGGATCTCGAACTCGATCACGTTGTGCGTGTCGAGCACGCTGGAGGCGTCGAGCGCGCGCACCTGCAGGGAGTCTTCCATCACGCGGGGCTCGAAACGCAGGATGGCCTGCTTGATGGCGCGTTCGAGCAGGCTCACGTCGATCTTGGAGGCGAGCTGGCCCGACATCGCCGGCAGCCCGAAGTTGAGCACCGAGTCGGCGGCCGCCGGAAAGCGCTGCGCGAGCTCGCGGCCGAGCGGCTGCACCGAATTGAGCAGCCACGACAGGTCGCGCAGCACCGCGTCGCGGATCTGCGACTTGTTCATCACCCGGCTGTCTTCGGCTTCGACGCGCGACTGCGGCGCGTGGTCGGTCAGCCGGTCGAGCAGGACGGGCTGCAGCCGGTCCCGGGGGTTGAAGCTCATGCGGATGGCACGAGCCGGAGTCCCCGGACCTCGAGCAGGCCCAGTTCGGCACTGCTGGTCGACAGCACCCGCTGGCCCAGGCCGGCGTACTGGTCGGTGCCGATCGGCAGCCAGTCGGTGGCGCGCGCCAGCTTGAACTTGCCGTCGGGCTGCTCGCGCGTGCCGGGGTAGCAGGTGGGGATGAGCGCGACCGATTCGCCGCCGTTGGCGAAGGTGAGGTGCGCGGGCGCCCAGACCATGTCGCGCAGGTCTTCGGGTTCGTCGACGTTGACGGCCGAGAGCGCGTCGAACGGCACCCAGGTATAGCGGCCGTTGAGCACCACTTCGAGCACCGGGCCAAGGCGCGAGTCGGCGTCGGCGATCCAGTCGAAGGGTTCTGCGTTGATCGTGCCGGCCGTGGTGGGGGCGGATTCGAAGGCTTGCGCGCGCAACTGCTGGGCCTGCGCCGGTTGGCCCTGTGCGTCGTGCGCGAGCGCCTGGATCAGGAGCGCGATCCACTCGGTGGGCTTGCCGAAGACCACCGGCGTCGTCTTGCCGGCGAACACCGCGCCGCGCACCGCCTCGCACTTGATCGCTTCGCGGTAGGTGTTGACCATCGCCAGCGTGCCGGCGTCGAGCTGGCCGCAGACCTCGAGCTGCGCCAGGGCACGCTCCCACTGGCCGAGCACGGCCAGCAACTGGAACAGGAAGACGCGCAGCTTGGCGTCGCCCGGCTGGTCGCGCACCTGCTGCTGCAAGGCCTGCAGAGCGGCTTGGGGGTCGCCCGCGGCGACGAGTTCCTGGGCGGTGGCCATG
>DASWSY010000174.1:0-2893 GCA_036402415.1 Rhizobacter sp.
CGCGAGCGCCGCGTCAATTGAACCCAGGAGCCCACATGACCACGACCCACTTCGAAGGCTCCCCGGCGGCCGTCGATTTCATCGCCCGCGTCGACGGCTTCATCGACGGCGAGCTGCGCCCGCTCGCCGCCGAGCACGGCATCACGCACGAGAAAGGCCCGTCGCGCGAGCTGCTGCGCCAGGTCTGGAAGCGTTCCCACGAACTGGGCTTCTACGGCATGACGCTGCCGCAGCCCATGGGCGGCGCCGGCTTCAGCCTCGTCGACCACGTGCTGGTGAAGGAGCACCTCTATGCGAGCGGCACGCCCTTCGCGCCGCACATCTTCGGCGAGCTGTCGGGCCCGCCGCGGCTCGGTGCCCTGGTGAAGCAGGCCACGCAGGACCAGATGCAGCGCTTCATCCTGCCCGTCGCGCGCGCCGAGATGGCGGTGTGCTTCGCGATCACCGAGCCCAACGCGGGCTCCGACGCGGGCGCGCTGGAAACCCGTGCCGTGATCGAGGGCGACGGCTTCGTGCTCAACGGCACCAAGCGCTTCATCTCCGGCTCGCCCTTCTGCGACGCGGCCGTGATCATCTGCGCCACCGGCGACGACCCGGCCAAGCGCGAGACCACCGCCTTCTTCGTCGAGCGCGACCGCCCGGGCTTCCGCATCGAAGAGGGCTACAAGACCATGGCCGGCCAGTCGCACACCGGCAACATCGTGCTCACCGACTGCCGCATCCCGCTCGGCAACCAGATCGGCGAGCGGGGCAAGGGCCTGGCGCTGGCGCTCGGCCGCATCACCGTCAACCGCCTGCTGCACACGCCCGCGATGCTGGGCCTGGCGAAGCTCGCGCTGCTGGACGCCGTGCGCCACGCGCAGACCCGACGCCAGTTCGGCCAGCCCATCGGCGGCTTCCAGGCGGTGCAGCACCTGCTGGCCGACATGGCGACCGAGCTCGCGGCCGCACGCGCGCTGATGCTGTCGGTCGCTTGCCGGCTCGATGCCGGTGCCGACGCCCGCGCCGAGGCCTCGATGGCCAAGCTCTTCTGCTCCGAGACCGCCTTCCGCATCGCCGACCGAGCGGTGCAGGTGCTCGGCGGCGAAGGCATCGTGCAAGGCAGCCGCGTCGAGTTCCTCTTCCGCCTGCTGCGCATGTACCGCGTGCTCACCGGCACCAGCGAGATCCAGCGCAACACGATCGCCAAGGAGCTGCTGGCGCTTGCCGCAGCGGCCTGATTCCACACACACAAGACCAGGAGACAAAGACCATGAATGCCATCACCCGCCGTGCCCTGCTCGCCTTCGGCCTGAGCAGCGCCTTGGCCGCCCACGCCAGCGACGCCTGGCCCGCCAAGCCCATCAAGTGGATCGTGCCCTACCAGGCCGGCACATCGCCCGACCAGACCGTGCGCGTGGTGGCCGATGCGATGGCGGAAGTGCTCAAGCAGACCATCGTCGTCGAGAACAAGCCCGGCGTGGCCGGCAACCTCGGCGCGCAGGCCGCCGCGCGTTCGGCCGCCGATGGCTACACCTGGGTCTACTCCGGCTCGCCCATGTCGACCAGCATGCGCATGTACAAGAAGCCGGGCTTCGACGTGATGAAGGACTTCATCCACATCGGGCGCATCGGCACGTCCGACCTCACCATCGTCACCGGGGTGGGCTCGCCGCTGAAGTCGATGCGCGACCTGATCGACATCAGCAAGCGCGAGCCGGGCAAGCTCTCCTATGGCACCGGCGGCATCGGCTCGCCGGCGCACATGGGCGCCGAGCTGATGCTCAGCACCGCCGGCATCGAAGCCGTGCACGTGCCCTACAAGGGCGCTGCGGAGTCGGCCAATGCCGCCATCGGCAAGCAGGTCGAGTTCACCCTGGCCATCACCTCGGTGGTGCTGCCGCACATCCAGTCGGGCAAGCTGGTGCCGCTGGCCATCACCTCGCCCAAGCGCCACCCGCGCCTGCCCAACGTGCCCACCCTGGCCGAAGCCGGCGTGCCGGTGGAGCTGGTGTCGATGGGCGGGCTGGCGGTGCCGGCCGGCACGCCGCAGCCGGTGGTCAAGCGCATCGGCGAGGTGCTCAACAAGGTGCTCACCGACCCGGTGGTCAAGACCAAGCTCGAAAACATGGGCGGCAACATCACGCCCAGCACTCCCGCCGAATTCACCGAAGGGCTGCGCGCGGAAATCGCGCTGGCCGAGCGCATGATGAAGGCGGCCAGGCTCGAGGCGCAGTGACGCCATGGCCCTTCTTCGCATCGCCGCCGTGGCGGCGTGGCTGTTTGCCGTCGGCACCGCCTGTGCCCAGCCCAAGCCGGCCACGGAGGCCACACGCGCCGTGCAGCAGGCGGCCCGCGCCACCTTGCCGGCCGATGGCCGACAGACCTTCGACGACGCGACGCGCGGACTGATCGAAGACGCAACCGACCTGGTCGTCGAAGGCCCCGGGGGCCGGCCGATCTGGCGCCTGCGCGACTACGACTTCCTGAAGCACGAGGAAGCCCCCGACACCGTCAACCCGGCGTTGTGGCGCCACGCGCGGCTCAACCTCGCGAACGGACTCTTCAAGGTCACCGACCGTCTCTACCAGCTGCGCGGCCTCGACCTGGCCAACATGACCATCGTCGAAGGCGACAGCGGCCTGATCGTCATCGACCCGCTGCTGTCGGTGGAGACGGCGCGTGCCGGCCTCGCGCTCTACTACAAGCATCGCCCCCGCAAGCCGGTGGTGGCGGTGGTCTACACCCACAGCCATGTCGACCACTTTGGCGGCGTGCGCGGCGTGGTCGACGAGGCCGAGGTGAAGGCCGGTCGCGTGCAGGTCATTGCACCGGCCGGCTTCCTCGAAGAAGCCGTGGGCGAGAACGTGATCGCGGGCCCCGCGATGGCGCGCCGCTCGCATTACCAGTTCGG
>DASWSY010000175.1:0-5255 GCA_036402415.1 Rhizobacter sp.
GAACTGCTGCATGCGCAAGACAGCGTGAGCGGCAACGCGCTCGCCTTGCTGCGCGAGCGTGGCGCTCACGTGCCGCCCTGGCTGCGCACGGTGCACCACCTCGACGTCTTCGCACAGGAGACGCTCAACCGCTGGCAGGCACGCGCCTGGCGTGCGGCCGATGGCGTGGCCTGTGTCAGCGACACCTGGTGCGCGCATTTCCGCGAGCACTTCGGCGTGCAGCCAGCGCGCATGTACAACGGCGTCGACCTGCGCCGCTACCGGCCCGAGGCCGACGCGCTCGATGCGCCGCGCCTGCAGTCGCTCGGGCTGGCCGACGACGCAGGCCCGGTGTGCCTGCTGGTCGGCGGCGTGGAGGAACGCAAGAACACCGTGCGCCTGTTGCACGCCTTCGCCACGCTGCGCCGCGACGACCCCGCGTGGGCCCAGGCCCGCCTGTTGGTGGCCGGCGGCGCCAGCATGCTCGACCACAGCAGCGCCCGCCGCGCCTGGCAGCAGGCCCTGGGCGAACTCGGCCTCAGCGAAGGGCCCGGCGCGCCCGTGCTGCGCACCGGCTCGCTGCCCGACGAGATGCTGCCCACGCTGATGCGCCGCGCCGACGTGCTGGCCATGCCGTCGCTGGTCGAAGGCTTCGGCCTCGTCGCGCTCGAAGCGCTGGCCTGCGGCACGCCGGTGCTGGTCTCGATGCGCCCGCCGTTCACCGAGCACCTGCGTGACGAGGCGGCCGTCGCGTGGTGCGACCCGGAGCGCATCGACTCCATCGCCGCCGGCCTGCAATCCGCCGCGCGCATTCCCAAGCTTGGCGCACCGCCCGCGGTGTGCCTGGCCCATGCGTGGGAGCGCAGCGCGGCGCTGCACGAAGCCTGGTACGCGCGCACGCTGCGCGAATCGATCTCCACGCCTGCCGAAGCCACCACAACCTGAGACCGACCCCATGCCCGCCATGCACTACCGCCTTCGCTGGCCCGATGCCAGCGAGACCGTCTGCTACTCGCCTTCGCTCGTGATCCACGACTTCCTCACGCCCGGCGAGGACTACCCGCTGCCCGAGCTGCTGCAGCGCGTGCGCGAGGCCACCGCCATCGCGAGCGAGCGGGTGCGCGAGAAATTCGGCTTCGCCTGCTCGCGCGCCGCCGACCAGCTGCTGCAGACCGAAGCGCATGCCGCCCCCTTTGCCGATGACGCCGAGGCCCGCGTGCGCGTGGTCGCGTTCGAACCTGCCTGACCCTTCACCCGGAGTCCCGCCATGAAGAACCCCACCCTGCCCCATCACGAAGTCGTCGTCGTCGGCGGCGGCCAGGCCGGCCTGTCGATCAGCCACGGCCTGAAGGCCGAAGGCATCGAGCACGTGGTGTTCGAGAAGCACCGCGCGATGCACGTGTGGCGCACCCAGCGCTGGGACAACTTCTGCCTCGTCACGCCCAACTGGCAGTGCGCATTGCCGGGCCACCCGTACCGCGGCAACGACCCGCACGGCTTCATGAAGCGCGAGGAGATCGTGCAGTACCTGGATGCATTTCGCGCCCACGTGGAGGCGCCGCTGCGCGAAGGTGTGGCGGTGGAGCTGGTGAAGCCGCTGCCCGAGGGCGGCTTTCTCGTGCGCACCCGTGACAAAGATGGCGATGGCGAATGCACCGCGCAGCAGGTCGTCGTCGCCTCGGGCGGCTACCACGACCCCATCGTGCCGCGCCTGGCCGAGCGTTTGCCGGCGCCGGTGGTGCAGCTCCATTCGGCGCAGTACCGCAACGCCGCGCAGCTGCCGCCGGGCAAGGTGCTGGTGGTCGGCTCGGGCCAGAGCGGCGCGCAGATCGCCGAAGACCTGCACTTGGCCGGCCGCGAGGTGGTGCTGGCGGTGGGCGACGCACCTCGCTGCGCGCGCTTCTACCGCGGCCGCGACGTGGTCGACTGGCTGGCCGACATGGGCTACTACGACATGCCGGTGGGCCAGCATCCGCTGCGCGAGGGCGTGCGCGACAACACCAACCACTACGTGACCGGCCGCGACGGCGGGCGCGACATCGACCTGCGCCGCTTCGCCCTCGAAGGCATGCAGCTCTACGGCGCGCTCACCGGCCTCGATGCCGACGGCGACACGCTGCGCTTCGCCCCGCGCCTGCGCGAGGTGCTCGACCAGGCCGACCGCACCTACAACGGCATCAACGCCTCGATCGACCGCTACATCGACGAGCAGGGCCTGCAGGCACCGCCCGCGAGCGTCTACGACCCGGTGTGGCAGCCGACCGAAGAGCGCGAGACCTTGTCATTGAAGGACGCGGGCATCACGAGCGTGGTGTGGTGCATCGGCTTTGCGCCCGATTTCCGCTGGCTCGACGCCCCGGTCTTCAACGGGCGCGGCCACCCGGTGCACGAGCGCGGGATCACGCGCGTGCCCGGCCTCTACTTCATCGGCCTGCCGTGGCTGCACACCTGGGGGTCGGGGCGCTTCTCGGGCGTGGCGCGGGATGCGGCCTTTGTCGTGCAGCGCGTGAGAACGTTGCACTCGGCGAAGGCTCGGACCACCGGCACGCAAAGCGAGCAGGTCGATCTCGCGGTCGTCTGACGTCGCCGCCGGCCGCGCCCCATGCGAGTGCAAATGCGGGCGGGCATGCACCAAATGGATTCATCCGATTCCCGCAATGCCGGGCACGGCTGTTGCAAGCAGTCGCGTCGGGAGCAGCGTCACGCTGCAGATCCAGGAATGGCTGGCTAGGGTTCCGGTCCACGCGGTCTTCACAGGCAGCGCGGATGTCTGGTCCGAGAGCTGGCGACCTCATCCGAGGTTACACGGCGGGACAAAAGCCCGGGAGAGCCACACCCCACTGCGGTGTGACGCTGCTCCCACCCTTTGTCCAACTCTTTCGGAGTGCCGTCGTCATGTTCTCGCGTCAACTCGTGGGCGCCCTCGCCCTCAGCCTCGCCAGCCTGTGCGGCACCGCCGCCCACGCCGCGCCCAAGACCCACTTCAACGTCTGCTGGACGATCTACGCCGGCTGGATGCCGTGGGAATACGCCGGCACGCAGGGCATCGTCGACAAGTGGGCCAAGAAGTACGGCATCAACATCAAGGTCACGCAGCTCAACGACTACGTCGAGTCGATCAACCAGTACACCGCGGGCCAGTTCGACGGCTGCACCATGACCAACATGGACGCGCTGACCATCCCTGCCGCCGGCGGCGTGGACAGCACGGCGCTCATCCCCGGCAGCTACTCCAACGGCAACGACGGCATCGTGCTCAAGGGCCAGGGCAAGACGCTCAAGGACCTGAAGGGCCAGAACGTGCACCTGGTGCAGTTCTCGGTGTCGCACTACCTGCTCGCCCGCGGCCTCGACCAGGCCGGCCTGCGCGAGCGTGACATCAAGGTCGTCAACACCTCGGATGCCGACATCACCGGCGCCTTCGCCACGCCCAAGGTCACGGCCGCCGTCACCTGGAACCCGCAGCTCGCGACCATCGCCGCCACGCCGGGCGCGGTGAAGGTGTTCGATTCCAGCCAGGTGCCGGGCGAGATCATCGACCTGATGGTGGTCAACACCGCCACGCTGAAGGACAACCCCGCGCTCGGCAAGGCCCTCACCGGCGCCTGGTTCGAGGTGATGGCGCTGATGAAGGCCGGCAACACCCCCGCCCTCACACACATGGCCAAGGCCTCGGGCACCACGCTCGCCGACTACCAGTCGCAGCTCAAGACGACCGCGCTGATGTTCACGCCGGCCGAGGCGGTGAGCTTCGTCACCTCGCCCAAGCTTGCCGACACGATGAAGCGCGTCGCGAAGTTCTCCTACGACAAGAAGCTGCTCGGCGAAGGGGCCAGGAGTGCCGACGCGATCGGCGTGGCCTTCCCGGGCGGTGCGGTCAACGGCAACGCAAAGAACACCAAGCTGCGCTTCGACGACACCTACCTGCGCCTGGCGGCCGACGGCAAGCTCTGAGCGCCTGACGATGCGCTTCGTCAACCGCCATCCCGGGCCGGGTGGTCGGTGGCTGCTGATGCTGCTGCCGCTGATCCTGCTCGTCGCCGTCTATGCCACCGGCTCGGCCTTGCGCCTGGCCGACAACCCGGACGACAGGCTGCTGCCCAGCGCCACGCAGATGGCCGAGGCCATCGACCGCATGGCCTTCACCGAAGACGAGCGCACCGGCGAGATCCTGCTGTGGACGGACACCGCGGCGAGCCTCGTGCGGCTGGGCCTGGGCCTCGGCATCTCGGCGCTGGCGGGCCTGTGCCTGGGCATCGCGGCCGGCGCCTTCCCGCTGCTGCGCGCGCCGCTGTCGCCGATGCTCGCGCTGCTGTCGATGGTGCCGCCGGTGGCCATCCTGCCCATCCTCTTCATCGTGTTCGGGCTGGAAGAGCTGTCGAAGGTGATGCTGATCGTGATCGGCGTGACGCCGGTCCTGGCGCGCGACCTGGAGCAGCGCGCCCGCGAGATCCCGCGCGAGGTGCTGGTGAAGGCGCAGACGCTGGGCGCCAACAGCTGGACGCTGGTGCTGCGCGTGATCCTGCCGCAGCTGGCTTCACGCCTGCTGGTCTCGCTGCGGCTGATGCTCGGCTCGGCGTGGCTCTTTCTCATCTGCGCCGAGGCCATCTCGGCGACCGCCGGCCTCGGCTACCGCATCTTCCTCGTGCGCCGCTACATGGCGATGGACGTGATCCTGCCCTACGTGGTGTGGATCACCCTGCTGGCCTGGCTGATGGACTACGGCCTGCGCCGCCTCAACCAGTGGTGCTTCCCGTGGTCGGTGGGAGACAAGCCATGAGCCCCGCCCGGCCGCCCGTAGGGGCTCGTTCCCGCTCGGCGGGACCGCGCGCAGCGCGTAGGGTGCACCAATGAGCCGCGCGCCCTACCTGGAGGTGCGCAACGTCTGGCAACGCTATGGCTCGCACGTCGTGCTGGAGCACCTGAACCTCACGGTCGACGAAGGCGAGTTCTGCACGCTGGTGGGTGCGTCGGGCTGTGGCAAGTCGACCTTCCTGCGGCTGCTGCTGGGGCAGGAGCGGCCGAGCAAGGGGCAACTGCTGCTGCGCGGCGAAGCGCTGCGCGACGAGCCTGATGCCAGCCGCGGCGTGGTGTTCCAGCGCTACTCGGTGCTGCCGCACCTGAGCGTGCTCGACAACGTGGCGATCGGCCTGGAGCTGCCGAAGTCGCCGCTGCTCGGGCGGCTGTGGGGGCGGCGCAAGAATGCCGCCCGCGACGAGGCCGCGCGCCTGCTCGAACGCGTGGGCCTCGGGCACGCGCTGCACCAGTACCCGAGC
>DASWSY010000176.1:0-6946 GCA_036402415.1 Rhizobacter sp.
CAGGCCGTCGAGCATGACGTCGTCGAGACAGTCGCCCTGCGGGCAGGTGGCCACGTGCGGCACCCGGTCGCACACCCCCTTGCAGCCCGACTGGTTGTCGAGCCACAGCACCGCCAGCCCGGCGCGCTGCAGCACGTCGAGCAGGCCTTCGCTGCCGCGCGCCGCTTCGGTGCTGAACTGGTCGCGTCCCAGGGCCGAGAACATGCACGGCACCGACACCGCGGTGCTGGTGCCGCAGGACCACGCATCGCGAAAGCTCACCACCGCCTCGCGTGCCAGTTCGGGCGTGGTGTCGCGTGCATAGCCGTTGAGGCCGAAGTTGCCGCTGCGGCCGGTTTCGCCCAGCACCAGCACGAGCAGGGGCGCACGCCCGGCCATCGCCGCCTGCACGAGCTGCGCGTCTTCTCCCAGGCGCGCCGGCGCGGCGGCTGCATGGGCCTGCGGCACGCCGGCATTTCGCGCGACGGCGTAGACGGTGTTGAGCGGGTTGAGCAGGTAGCGAAGTTCCTTGTGGTTGCGCATCGCCGACGCGAGCGGCTGGAACGCCGCCAGCGCCACCAGCACCACGACCGCGAGCGCGACCGCGGCGGCCAGCCCGTTCTGCCACAGCGCACGGCCGGCGCGGCGCGCGCCGAGCGGCTGGCGCCACAACCACCACGCCGGCAGGCCGGCCAGCAGCACCAGGGCGAGCAGCAGCCGCACGTCGACCAGCGCTCGCGCCTCGTGCAGGTCGGTCTGCATCACGTTCTGCACCATGCCGGGATCGATGACCACCCCGTAGCGGCCCATGAAATGGCTGCCGCCGGCCGCGACGACGAGCAGCAGGGTGGCCGCGGGCTTGAGCGTCGGCCGCCAGGCCAGCAAGGCCAGCAGCGCGGTCATCGCGGCGGTGAGCATCACCGCGAGCGCCACCACGAGGCCGGCGCCGCCCAGGCCCTGCACGAGGCCGAGTTGCGCGAGGCGCTGCCACAGCGGCCAGTTGGCCGGCACGGCCATCCACAGGCTGCACAGCAGCACCGCCCACAAGGGCGACACGGGCCGGCGCGTCATGCCGGCACCCCGTCGTCGGCGAACCAGCGGTCCGACAGGCTCGCGAGCATCCAGCACAGCCAGCCCGACCACAGCGTGTGGCTCGCGAAGTGCGCGCCGCGCCACTGCTGCACCAGGCCCAGCAGCGCGCCCGCCACGAGCGCCCCCGCGAGCCAGCGAGAGGCGCGGCCCGGCGAGGCCTCGCGCCAGGCGAACCAGCCGCCCACCCAGGCGAACCCTGCCGTCGCGTGCCCGGCGGGAAAGCAGTGCCCGCCGCCGCCGTCGCCGGTGGTCCAGCCGCGCCAGTGCCACACCGGCTGCGCCACGCCGCCGAAATCGGCCATGTCCCAGGGGCAACTCGTGGTGTTGCCGGCCTTCAGCGCCGCCACCAGGGCCGTGGCCATCAGCGCCACCGCCGGCACCTGCAGTCGGCGCCGGAACGGCAGCGCCCGGGCAGCGCCCCGCGGCCACACCACCGCGAGGCACAGCAGGACGACCATCGCCCAGGCGGCATGCCGGGCGCCGTCGTGCAGCACCACCGTGAGCCACCAGTCGTCACGCCACGCAAAGCCCTGCGGCGTGCCGGCCAGGCGGGCCAGCGCGAGGTCGAGGCCGGAGGCCTCCCACAGCAGGAGAAGGGGGAGCAGCAGCAAGCCCCAGGCGGTCGAGCGTGTCGATGTCATGTGGCGCGAGGATCCCGGCGCCGGCTTAAATGCCGCTTAAGCCAGCGAGCGGCAGAATGCCCGCATGCGGGTGCTGGTGATCGAGGACGACGAGGGCATTGCCCATGGCCTGAGCCTGGCGCTGCGCCAGGACGGCTGGGCCGCCGACGTGGTGCCGAGCGTGGCCGCCGCGTGGGCCGCGCTGAGCGCCGAGCCCTTCGACATGGTGCTGCTCGACCTCGGCCTGGCCGACGGCGACGGCGCGCAGGTCCTGCGCCGGCTGCGTGCTGCGCCGGCGGGCGGCCTGCCCGACCCGGCCACGCCCACGCTCATCATGACCGCGCGCGACGAAGTGGCCTCGCGCATCGCCGGCCTCGACATGGGCGCCGACGACTACGTCACCAAGCCCTTCAGCCCGGCCGAACTCGCCGCGCGCATGCGCGCCCTGCGCCGGCGTGCCGCGGGCCGGGCCCAGGCGCTGCTGACCTGGGGCGACATCGTCATCGACCCGGCTCGCCGCACCGTGCAGCGCGGTGGCCGGCCGGTCGACGTGTCGGCGCGCGAGTTCAACCTGCTGATGACGCTGATGGAAGCGCGCCCGCGCGTGCTCTCGCGCCAGCAGATCGAAGCAAGCCTCTACAACTTCGACACGCCGCTGGAGAGCAACGCGATCGAGGTGCACGTGCACCACCTGCGGCGCAAGCTCGGCGAGCGCGTGATCCGCACGCTGCGCGGCGTGGGCTACTTCGTCCCGACCGACGACGACCGATGAACTCCGCCCCGGCTCCAAAGCGCCGCTCGCTGCTGCAGCACCTGCTCGCCTGGACGCTCGCCGCCCTGTGCGCCGTGTGGCTCTTCTTCGTGGCGGTGGGCTACCGCACCGGCCAGCACGAGGCCGACGAGCTCACCGACGGCCACCTCGCGAGCGTGGCCTCCCTCCTGCTGCGCCAGCGCCAGCACGAGTTCCTGCCGGTGCCGGACGCGCGCGTGCCGGGCGGCCGCGGCGAGCTGAAGGCCCACGACTACCAGCAATCCCTCAGCATCGTGGTGTGGGACGACACGGGCCGCATCGTCACCCGCTCCGGCCTCGCGCCGCTGCCGGCGTTCGACCCACAGGAAGGCTTCGAGACACTGCGCCTGGGTGCCGACGGTCAGGCCTGGCGCGCGTTCTCGCGCTGGAGCCGCACCGAGCCCCGCCGCAAGATCATGGTGCTGCTGAGCATGGCCGAACGCGACGACCTGGCCGACGACATCGCCGAGCAGGTGGCGTGGCCCGGCCTGTGGCTGCTGCCGGTGGTGGCGCTCGTGCTGGTGCTCGCCGTGCGGCGCGGCCTGCGCCCGCTCGACGAGCTCGGGCGCCAGGTGCTCCTGCTCGACATCCAGCACGACCGGCGGCTGCATGCGCCGCCGCACGAGGAGTTCAAGGCCACCGTCGACGCCATCAACACGCTGATGGCGCGCTACAACGCGGCGCTCGAACGCGAGCGTGCGCTGGCCAGCGAGATCGCGCACGAGCTGCGCACGCCGCTGGCCTCGCTGCAGCTCCATGCCGCCTCGCTGCAGCAGGCCTTGCCGGCGCAGGAGCGCGCCGAGGCGCTGCGCCGCCTGGACCTCGATGCCCAACGCGCCGGCAAGGTGCTCGACGACCTGCTGGCGCTGGCGCGCGCAAGCCGCACCGAGCTCGCGGAAGCGGCGCAGCCGGTGGACCTCGCCGACCTCGCGCGCCGCGTGGTCGCCGACTGTGCGCAGGCGGCCGACCGCAGCGACCACGAGCTCTCGCTCGACGCCGAAGGGCCGTGTCCCACCACCGGGCACCTGGTGCTGCTGGAGCTGGCGCTGCGCAACCTCATCGACAACGCGATCCTGCACACGCCCCCCGGCACCTCGGTGCAGGTGCGCGTCATCGGCACGCCGCCCGGCCTGGAGGTGCTCGACAACGGCCGCGCGAAGGGAGAGGCGGTGCCGGCCGCCCGCAGCACCGGCCTGGGACTGGGCCATCAGGTGGTGCGGCGCGTGGCGTCGATCCACGGCGGCACGCTGACGCAGGTGCCCGATGCCGGCCCGGGGATCACCTGCTGGCGCTTCTCGCTGGCGCCGTGAGCGCCTCTCAGCGGGCCTTGCGCTTCGCCGGCGCTGCCGCCTTCTTGCCTGCCGCTTCCGGCCGCGTCGTCTCGCCGGGCGCCAGCGTGAAGAGCTTGGCCGCGCGGCCCTTGAGTTCGAGCAGCTCGTTGGGCGTCACCGAGTACTGGCCGGTGGCCAGGTTGACCTGGATGCCGAACTCCACTTCCTTCTTGCCGTTGGACAGCGCGCCCGAGGTGAACTCGTAGTCTTCGCGCTCGGCCGGCAGGCCCAGGCGGTCGGCGTCGTAGTCCTTGTAGTCGACGCTGCGGATCTCGCCGCTGGCCAGGTCGAGCATGCCGGTCGAGTGGATGACCTCGTCGGTCAGCTCGTCGGTGATGGTGATGGGCAGCTTGAGGTCCACGGTGCGTCGTTCTCTATGAGCGGGGTGGCATTCTAGGTGCCGCAAGGTACAGGAGAATGACCCGGTTCATGTCGTCCCCGGCCCCCAATCCCCTGCGTCGCATCGCCCTTCCGGCGTTCGGGCCTTCCCTGCTCTTCGGCATCGGCGAAGGCGCCATCCTGCCGATCGTCCCGCTGACCGCACGCGACCTCGGGGCCTCCGTGCCGGTGGCGGCGCTGATGGTGGCCCTCGCGGGCGTCGGCTCACTGGTGTCGAACCTGCCGGCCTCGCTGCTCACCCTGCGCTTCGGCGAACGCTGGGCCATCGTGGCCGCAGCCCTGTGGGCGGCGCTCGCGATGGCGCTGTGCGCCTGGACCAGCCACCTCGCCGTCTTTGCGGCGGGCTGCTTCATGCTCGGCATGTCGCAGGCGGTGTTCAACCTCGCGCGCCAGAGCTACCTGTCGGAAGCGGTGCCGGTCGAATGGCGTGCACGCGCCCTGTCCACGCTCGGCGGCGTGATGCGCATCGGCCTCTTCATCGGGCCCTTCCTGTCGGCGCTGGTGGTCCACCAATGGGGCGTGAGCGGTGCCTACGGCGTGGGCTTCGTGGCGCTGCTGGTCGCCGCCGCCGTGGGCGCGCGCCTGCCCGAACTGCAGGCGCCGCATGCGCTGCCGGTGGCCGGCCCGCCGCTCTCGTTCGCCACCACGCTGCGCGACCATCGCCAGGTCTTCCTCACGCTCGGCCTGGGCGTGATGCTCGTGGCTGCGGTTCGGGCCAGCCGCTCGGCGGTGATCCCGCTCTGGGCCGAGCACCTGGGCCTGTCGGCCTCGGTGGCCTCGCTGATCTACGGCCTGGCCGGCGGCATCGACATGCTGCTCTTCTATCCCGCCGGGCGGGTGATGGACCTGAAGGGCCGGCGCTGGGTGGCCGTGCCGTCGATGCTCATCATGGGCGCGGCCCTGGTGGCAATGCCCTTCACGCATGGGCCCTGGACGCTGCTCGTCGCCGCCATGGCCATCGGCTTCGGCAACGGCATCGGCTCGGGCCTGATCATGACGCTCGGGGCCGACCACTCGCCACCCGGCGAGCGGGCCCGCTTCCTCGGCGTGTGGCGCCTGATGGCCGACCTGGGCTCGACCTGCGGGCCGGCGCTGCTGTCGTTCCTCGCTGGCGCCCTCTCGCTCGCCATCGGCGTGGCCTCGACGGGGCTCCTGGCCTTCGCGGCCGCCGGTGTGCTGGGCTACTGGATCCCGCGCGCCGGCAGGCGGTGAACGGGGCCGCGACCGACCTCGACGCGTTTTGGCGCTCCGAAGCCTGAGCGCGCCCGTCGGGGAAGACCTCGGCCTACGATGGCACACGCTCCTGACCCCAGGCGCACCTCGGGAGACTGCCTTGCAGCCGCAGCCGGACCACCTCAGCGCCACCTACCTCGGCACCGACATCTCCGACCAGCTCCCCACGCGTGGCGGGGCCGCGCCACCGGCCAGGCTGCAGGCGGCGCGCCTGGTGTCGCTGTCCCGGCACATCGCCGAGCAGCCGCACGATGCGCTGCAGGCGCTGGTCGAGCTGGCGATGAAGGCCACCTCGGCCCACGCCGCCGGGCTGAGCCTGAGCCAGTCGCACCACGGCGACGAGGTGTTTCGCTGGGTCGCCACCACCGGCGACCTGGCCGACCAGCTCGGCGCCACCATGCCGCGCTGGTTCAGCCCCTGCGGCGACGTGCTGCGCAAGAACGCGGTCACGCTGATGCAGTTGCCGATCAAGCACTACCCCTACATCTCGCAGCTCGACATGCCCATCCAGGAAGTGCTGCTCGCGCCCTTCGCCGTCGACGGCGAACCGCAGGGCACGGTGTGGGCGGTGAGCCGCGACGCCAGCAAGTCCTTCAACCTGCACGACGCGCGGACGCTCACCGAACTGGCCGCCTTCGTGAGCGACTCCACCGTGCTGCTCGAACGCCTGCGCTTCGGCACCACGTACTGAAGCCCCGAGGCAGGTCCGGGTCAGGGCGCGGCGCGCCCGCCGGTGCTCGGGTACACGTTGCCGCTGGTGTAGCTGGCCGTGGGGTCTGCAAGCTGCACGAAGAGCGGGGCGATCTCCGCCGGCTGCCCGGGCCGGCCATAGGGCGTCTCGGCACCGAAGTTCGCGACGTTGCCGGGCAGTTGCCCGCCGCTCGGCTGCAGCGGCGTCCAGTACGGGCCCGGGGCGATCGCGTTGACCCGCACGCCGCGCTTGGCGAGCTGCTTCGCGAGCGACTGGGTGAAGGCGATGATGCCGGCCTTGGTGGTCGAGTAGTCGAGCAGGTCCTCGGGCGGATCGAAGGCCACCACCGAGGCGGTGTTGATGACGGCCGCGCCCGGTGGCAGGTGCGGCAGCGCGTACTTGGTGAGCCAGAACATCGCGTAGAGGTTGGTCTTCATCGTCCAGTCGAAGAAGTCGGTGCTGATGTCGCTGATCGACTTGGCAGCATGCTGGCGTGCCGCGTTGTTGACGAGGATGTCGAGCCCGCCGAAGGCCGTGACCGTGTCGGCCACCAGGCGCGAGCACACGCCATCGAGGCGGATGTCGCCCGGCAGCGCGAGGGCGCGACGGCCCTCGGCGCGGATGAGCTGGATCACCTCGCGCGCATCGGGCTCCTCCGACGGCAGGTAGCCGATCGCCACGTCGGCGCCTTCGCGGGCGTAGGCGATCGCCGCCGCGCGGCCCAGGCCCGAGTCGCCGCCGGTGATGAGCGCGCGGCGGCCGGCGAGCTTGCCCGAGCCGACATAGCTGCGCTCGCCGTGGTCGGGGCGCG
>DASWSY010000177.1:0-7659 GCA_036402415.1 Rhizobacter sp.
GCGCGCCCGCCACCAGGCGCGTGCACCCCACGCCACGGTCAGGATCACGAGCGCCGCCCAGGCGAGCTGGGCCCAGGGCGGCGCGCTGTCGCGGAAGGTCCAGCACAAGGTGGCCACCCCGACCAGGTTCGACACCACCACCACCGGCGTGAGCGTCAGCACGGCCTGCACCTGCATCGCGCGCAGGCGGTCGCGCAGGTCCCGCGTGGCGGTGCCCGCCAGCTCCGACGGTTCGGGCTCGCTCGCGGGCGTGCTGTCGATGACGGAGGCCAGGGTTTCGCGCACGGGGGACGGGGTGATGCTCGGCAACAAAGGTCGAGGATTGCCGCTGCCGCGGGGGCGCGCAAGGGGCGCCGTGCCACGCCCAGCGGACGCCGCGCGAAAAGTGCCGCTTTTCGTGCGGCGCGCGGCCACCCCCGCGAGCGGGGGGAGTGGCCGTGTCCGTGCACTGTTTCACGCGCCTTCCTAGAATCCCGGCCTCTTCGCCCTGCCTTCCATCCCTTTCACCGGAGATGCACATGCTCAGCAAGGACCTGGACAGCCTCACCCCCAGCCGCGACTTCAGCCGCCGGGGCTTCATGCAGACGGCCGTGGGCAGCGGGTTTGCCGCTGCCGTGCTGCCCGTCACCGCCCAGACCATCAGCACCGACACCGCGGGCCTCACGGCCGGCGAGGTGACCATCCCTGTCGGCGACTTCAAGATGCCGGCCTACCGTGCCGCGCCGGCGGGCAAGACCGGCTTGCCGGTGATCCTCGTCATCTCGGAGATCTTCGGCGTGCACGAGCACATTGCCGACGTGGCCCGGCGTTTCGCCAAGCTCGGCTATCTCGCCATTGCGCCCGAACTGTTCGTGCGCCAGGGCGACGCCAAGGGCTACACCGAGATCGCGAAGCTGATGAGCGAGGTGATCGCCAAGGTGCCCGACGAGCAGGTGATGCGCGACCTCGACGCGACCGTGGCCTGGGCCAAGGGCAACGGGGGCGACACCGGCAGGCTCGGCATCACAGGCTTCTGCTGGGGCGGACGCATCACCTGGCTCTACACCGCGCACAACCCCGCGGTGAAGGCCGGCGTGGCCTGGTACGGCCGGCTGGTGGGCAACAGCACGCCGCTCACGCCGACGCACCCGGTCGACGTGGCCGGCAAGCTCAACGGCCCGGTGCTGGGCCTCTACGGCGGCGCCGACACCGGCATCCCGGTTGACACGGTTGATAAGATGAAAACCGCCTTGAGCCAGGGCAACGCTGCGGCGAAGAAGTCGGAGTTCGTGGTCTACCCCGACACGCCGCATGCCTTCCACGCCGACTACCGTCCGAGCTACCGCAAGGAAGCGGCAGAAGACGGATGGAAGCGCGCGGTGGCATGGTTCAAGGCGAACGGGGTGGCCTGAAACCCGCTTTGCTCCAGACCGCAAGCCGCGCAGGGTGCGCGGCTTTTTTTGTGATCCGATGACGCTCCTCTACATCCTCGCGGCCACGCTCGCCGGCGGCCTGCTCTCGGTGCTGATCGCCGCCAGCCTCACGGTGGGCGTGCTCAGCCGCGTGGTGCACCACCTGGTGAGCCTGTCGGCGGGTGTGCTGCTGGCCACCGCGCTGCTCAACATGCTGCCCGAGGCCTTCGAGAGCCAGGCGAGCCCGCAGGCGCTCTTTGCCACCTTGCTCGCGGGCCTGATCTTCTTCTTCCTGCTGGAGAAGGCCGAGCTCTACCGGCACAGCCACCACCACGAAGGCGACGGCCACCACCACCATCACCATTTCGACCGCCAGCAGGCGGGCCGCGGCGGCTGGACGGTGCTGCTGGGCGACAGCATCCACAACTTCTGCGACGGGGTCATCATCGCCGCGGCCTTCCTCACCGACACGCAGGTGGGCATCGTCACGGCGCTCGCGGTCATCGCGCACGAGATCCCGCAGGAGGTCGGCGATTACATCGTGCTGCTCAATGCAGGCTTCAGCCGATCGAAGGCGCTGTTCTACAACGCGATGTCGGGCCTGGCTGCGGTGGCCGGGGGTGTGCTCGGTTACTTCATCGTCGGCCCGTGGGTCAGCCTCTTCCCCTACCTGCTGGTGGTGGCTGCCAGCAGCTTCATCTACGTGGCGGTGGCCGACCTCATCCCGCAGCTCCAGCACCGCCTGACCCTGCGCGCCACCGTCGCGCAGCTTGCCTGGCTGGCTACCGGCATGGTGGTGATCGCGCTGGTGGTGCAGGGCCTGCACCACCACTGACGCCGGGCGCCTCAGCGCACCACCAGCACCGGGATGTTGGTGTGCGTGAGCACCTTCTGCGTTTCGCTGCCCAGCAGCAGGGCGGTGACGCCTCGCCGGCCGTGCGAGGCCATCACGATCAGGTCGCATTCGTGGCGCTTGGCGTGCTCGATGATGGCCTCCCAGGGGTGCAGCGCCTCCACCGTCTGGGCCTCGCACTGCAGGCCGCCGACCTCGGCCATGTCACGCACTTCCTTCACGCGGGCGGCGGCGATGCGCTCCTGCGCGTCGAAGAACTCCTGCGGCGGCGTGGGCTGCATCTCGGAGATCGCGCTGTAGGGGAAGGGCTCCTTCACGCTCAGCGTGTAGAGCCTCGCATTGACCGACCTTGCGAGTGAGATCGCGTGGGCGACGGCCTTCAGCGTGATGTCCGAACCGTCGGTGGGAACCAGGATTCGCTTGAACATGGTCAGCTCCTGTGGCGAACGGGGGCGTTCAGCGCGAAGGTAGCCGTCGCGCGGTGATGGGTCAACCTGCGCGGCACCCGAGCTGACGTGGGTCAATGCCTACGCAGCGGGGCCGTTTGCCACGGGGCGCGAAGGGTCGCTGCACCATTCGCTCCACGAACCGGGGTACAGGTGCGTGCGGCCGAAGCCGGCCACCTCCATCGCCAGCAGGTTGTGGCAGGCGGTGGCGCCGGACCCGCAGGTGTGCACCACCGGGCGATCGTCGTCGAGCAGGGCCTCGAATTCCCGCCTGAGCTGCTCGGCGGGCTTGAAGCGGCCGTCGGCTTGCAGGTTGTCCTTGAAGAAGCGATTGACCGCGCCGGGGATGTGGCCTGCCACCGGGTCGAGCGGCTCGACTTCGCCGCGGAAGCGCTCGGGCGCGCGGGCGTCGAGCAAGCGCACCTGCGCGAGACGCGGCTGGAGCTGGGCGGCGTCGAGGCGCGGCATGGCGGGCGGCAGGTCGGGGTAGGGCGCGGCCGGGCGGGCCGCCGCCACGTCGGCAGTCGGCGTGCCGCCCGCGGCCTGCCAGGCAGGCAGGCCACCGTCGAGCAAGGCCACGTCGGCATGGCCCATCCAGCGCAGCACCCACCAGGCCCGCGCCGCGAACATGCCGCCCTGCCGGTCGTAGGCCACGACGGGCGTCGCCGGCGTGATGCCCACGCTGCCCATCCACGCCGCGTAGTCGGCCCGTTCGCGCAAGGGGTGCCGGCCGTTGCGGCCGGTCTTGGGGGCCGACAGGTCGCGGTCGAGGTGCGCATAGCGCGCGCCGGGCAGGTGCCCCTCGGCGTAGGCCTGCTCGCCGGCGGCGGTGTCGGCAAGGTCGAAGCTGCAGTCGAGCAGCACGGTCTCGGGGCGGCGGGCGAGCAGCTTGTCCAGGTCGGCGGCGCTGATCAGAGGGTGCATGGCTCAGCTTTCGGTGGGGGTGGTGGTGTCCTTGAACGCGGTACGGCTGCGCAGCAGCGTCGCGCCCAGGCCCGAGGCGACGATGAAGCACATGCCCAGCACCGCCATCCAGGTGATCTTGTCGTGGAAGAGCAGGGCGCCGTAGACGAAGGAAAACGCGATGCCCAGGTATTGCAGGCTGGCGTTGACGAGCGGCCGGCCCACGCCGTAGGCGCGGGTCATCATCATCTGCGCCACGGTGGCGAGCGCGCCCACCGCGAGCAGCAGCACCGGGCCCCGCCAGGTCGTGTGGACGGTGAGGCCGCCACTGGCCAGGGCGGTGACGAGGCCGAGCAGCATCCCGCCCAGAGAGAAGTAGAAGACGATGCGGTACACCGGCTCGCCGGCCCGGCCGAGGGCCGTCACCTGCAGGTACGCCGTGGCCGCGAGCACGCCCGACATCAGGCCGACCACGCCGTGCCAGAGCTGGTTCTCCTCGATGGTGGGCCGCAGGATCAGCGCCACGCCAATGAAGCCCAGCAGCACGGTCGCCACCAGCCGGCCGTCGACCTTCGAGGTGCCCAGCATGACCGCCCCGCCGATCAGGAAGAGCGCCATCCACACCGACGACATGTAGTTGAGCGTCATCGCGGTGGCAAGCGGCAAGTTGCCGATGGCATAGAACCACAGGCCCAGCGCCAGCACGCCGCTCACGCTGCGCCAGAAGTGCATCGCCGGCACCGCGGTGCGCAGCGTGCCGCCTTGGCGACGCGCCACGATGGCCAGCACGACGGCGCCGACCATGCCGCGGTAGAAGACGATCTCGGCCGTGCCGTAGAGATCGCTGGCGAGCTTCACGCACACGCTCATGGTGGCGAAGAGGAAGGACGCCAGCACCATCAGCAGCGGTGCGCTCAGGCTCATGCGGCGGGCCGAGCGCCGGGCCGCTCCCAAGCCGGCGCGCATCCCCTCGGGGGATCGGCCGGTGTCATCACCGGACGAGGGGTTGTCATCAGGCTTTGAAATTCATGGCGCGGCGGTACCAGGCGTGGAACTCCTCCATGCCGTCTTCCATCGGCGACTGGTAGGGCCCGGTTTCGTTGTCACCGCGCTCCCACAGGGCCCGGCGGCCGGCATCCATGCGCAGCGCGATCTCGTCGTCCTCGACACAGGTCTCCAGGTAGGCCGCCTGCTGGGCTTCGACGAACTCGCGCTCGAAGGCGGTGATCTCCTCGGGGTAGAAGAACTCCACCACGTTGAGCGTCTTCTGCGGGCCCTTGGGGTAGAGCGTCGACACCACCAGCACGTGCGGATACCACTCGACCATGATGTTCGGGTAGTAGGTGAGCCAGATCGCGCCCTGCTTGGGCGGCCGGCCCTCGCGGAACTTCAGCACCGCCTCGTGCCACTTGAGGTAGGTGGCCGAGCCGGCCTTCGCGAAGCCCTTGTTCACGCCCACCGTCTGCACCGAGTGGTGGCGGCCGAATTCCCAGCTCAGGTCGTCGCAGGTGACGAACTGCGAGAGCCCCGGGTGGAAGGGGCCGACGTGGTAGTCCTCGAGGTAGACCTCGATGAAGGTCTTCCAGTTGTAGTCGCACTCGTGCATGTGAACCTTGTCGAGCACGTAGCCGCCGAAGTCGAGGTCGGCCCGCGGCCCGAGCGTGGCGAGCTCGGCGGCGACGTCGCGGCCGTTGTCCTCGAAGACCATGCCGTTCCAGGTCCGCGTCTTGTAGCGGTTGAGGTGCAGGCAGGGGTCCTGCTGGAAGTGAGGCGCGCCGATGAGCTGGCCCTTCAGGTCGTAGGTCCAGCGGTGCAGCGGGCAGACGATGTTGGCCCCGGTGTGGCCACGGCCCTTCAGCATGACCGCCTGGCGGTGCCGGCAGACGTTGGAGATCAGCTCCACGCCCTGCGAGGTGCGCACCAGCGCGCGACCCTCGCCTTCCTGAGGCAGGGCGTAGTGGTCGCCGACCTCCGGCACGGCGAGTTCGTGCCCGAGGTAGCGCGGGCCGTGCTGGAAGATCAGCTCCATCTCGCGGCGATGCAGGTCGTCGTCGAAGTAGGCGGAGACGGGAAGCTGGAGACGAGGATGCTCCAGGCGAGAGGGCCCCAGAGCGGGGAGAGCAAGGCTCAGGTCAGACATGATCCCGAGGTTTCCTTTGACCGATGGTGAACGTGCCACCCACGGCCGCAAGCCTCGGGTGGGGCTCATCGCTGCGCACGGCGCGGACGGGTTCGGTACGTATGCCTAAGCCCGGTCATTCAGCGAGGGACGCGGATTGTACCCAGCAGGTGCGATGGCCCTTTTGACGGTACGTGGTTGACTTGCTTCACCCATCCCGCTAGTCGTCGTTTCCCGGACATGGACGGCCGTGCCGGCTGACTACAATCCCGGCTTTGCACATCCCCGATGGCCAAGACAACCCCCACCCTGCCTGCCAGCCCGGCGCCTGCGAACTACGAAGAAGCCCTGGCCGAGCTGGAAGCGCTGGTGGCCGCCATGGAAGGCGGGCAGCTCCCGCTGGACGCGCTGCTGCAGAACTACCGCCGCGGCGCCGACCTGCTCAACTACTGCCGCGAGCGGCTCGACGCGGTCGAGCAGCAGGTCAAGGTGCTCGAAGAGGGCCAACTCAAGCCGTGGAAGAACGAATGATGGCGGTCGATTTCGAATCGTGGAGCCGCGCCCAGCTCGACACGGTCGAATCGGCTTTGTCGGCCTGGGTGCCGGCCCTGGCGCCTGCGGGGCTGGGCCAGGCCATGCGCTACGGCGTGCTCGACGGCGGCAAGCGCCTGCGCCCGCTGCTCGTGATGGCGGCCGCCGAGGCGGTGCATGGCGCCGAGGGCGAGGCCGCGCTGCGGGCCGCCTGCGCCGTGGAACTGATCCACGCCTACTCGCTCATCCACGACGACATGCCCTGCATGGACAACGACGTGCTGCGCCGGGGCAAGCCCACGGTCCACGTGCAGTTCGGCGAAGCGCAGGCCATGCTCGCGGGTGATGCGATGCAGGCGCTGGCGTTCGAGGTGCTGACCCCGGACCAGGGCGTGCCGCCTGCCCTGCAGGCGCGCTTGTGTGCCCTGCTGGCGCGCTCGGCCGGCCATGCGGGCATGGCCGGCGGCCAGGCCATCGACCTGGCCAGCATCGGCCTCACGCTGGACGAGCAGGCGCTGCGCGACATGCACCACCGCAAGACCGGCGCCTTGCTCCAAGGCAGCGTGCTCATGGGCGCGGCCTGCGGCCAGGCGAGCCCGGCGGCCTGGCAGGCCCTGTCCGACTACGGCGGCGCCATCGGCCTGGCCTTCCAGGTGGTGGACGACATCCTCGACGTGACCCAGGCGTCCGAAACCCTGGGCAAGACCGCTGGCAAAGACCAGCATGCGAACAAACCCACCTACGTGACGGTGCTGGGCCTCGATGCGGCCCGGCAACACGCCCGCGAGTTGCGCGAGAAGGCGCTGGCGGCGCTGTCGCGCAGCCACCTGCCCGACGTGCAGCGGCTGGCCGAGCTCGCCCACAAGGTGGTGGACAGGGACTGCTGACATGAACCACGCACTGCTCAACACGATCCAGAACCCGGCCGACCTGCGCAAGCTGTCGCGTCTGGAGCTGAAGCAACTGGCCGTCGAGCTGCGCGACTTCGTGCTGCAAAGCGTGTCGCAGACCGGCGGCCACCTGTCGTCGAACCTCGGCACGGTCGAACTCACGATCGCCCTGCACCACGTCTTCAACACCCCGCACGACCGCATCGTCTGGGACGTCGGACACCAGCCCTACCCGCACAAGATCCTCACCGGCCGCCGCGACCGCATGTCGACGCTGCGCCAGTACGGCGGGCTGTCGGGCTTCCCGCGCCGCGACGAGAGCGAGTACGACACCTTCGGCACCGCGCATTCGTCCACCTCGATCTCGGCCGCGCTCGGCATGGCCGTGGCGGCCAAGATGCGCGGCGAGGACCGCCGCTCGGTCGCGGTGATCGGCGACGGCGCGATGACCGCCGGCATGGCCTTCGAGGCGCTCAACAGCGCCGGCGTGGCCGGCGCCAACATGCTGGTGGTGCTGAACGACAAC
>DASWSY010000178.1:0-18960 GCA_036402415.1 Rhizobacter sp.
TGGACGCGGTGACGGCTGGATTCACAGGGGCTCCTCGAGGTCGGGGTCGGGTGCGGGCGCGAGCAGCACGGCGGAGTCGGCCTGCAGGCGCCAGTTGTCGAAGGGGCGGGGCACGCTGCGCCCCGGCACGCCCAGATCGGCCTCGGCGGCGTCGGGCGGGAGCGTGCCGATGCCGCCGTAGCGCGGGTGCTGGCTCGACCACCGCACGCGCCAGCGACCGCCGGCCGGCGGCGCGAGCAGCGGCTCCGGAGCAGGGTCGAGGTGCAGGCTGCGGCCGAGGTTGACGAGCAGCAGGCGGTCGTCGCCGTTCTCGCCGAAGAAACGCAGCACGAAGGCATCGGCCGAGAGCACGGCGCCATCGACACGGCGTGCGCCCTGTGCGGCACGCAGGCACGCATCGTCGCGCCTCAGCGCCAGCAGGTCTCGGTGGAGCTGCCAGGCCTGTGCGTGGGTACCTTGGGTGCGCTCGGCGTGGTCGAGCTTGCAGGCCTCGAAGTTCGCCGGGTCGTGCGGCACGGCAAGCGTGCAGGTGACCTCGGGCAGTGCGAGGCGGGCGAACTGGGCGCTGAACTCGCGCCGGCCGTGCAGCACCTGCTCCGCCAGCTCGGGGTGGTGGTCGGCAAAGAAGAGAAAGGGCGCGCTGCAGGCGAACTCCTGGCCCTGGAAGAGCATCGGCGTCTGCGGCCCGAGCAGCAGCAGCGCCGTCAGCGCGCGCCAGCGGGCGGGGCTGCACTGCTGGTGCAGCCGCTCGCCGCAGCCCGAGTTGGCGACCTGGTCGTGGTTTTCCAGGAAGTGCACGAAGCGCAGCGGCGTCAGGTCGAAGGCGGGCGCACCGCGGCGTTGCTTCTGCCATTGGTACCACTGGCCCTGGTAGAGAAAGCCGTACTTCGCGGCCGAGACGAACTCCTGCGCGCTGCCGCGGTGGTCGGTGTAGTAGGCATCGTCCTGGCCGGTGGCGGCGACCACGGCGCTGTGGTGCCAGTCGTCGTTCCACAGCATGTCGAGGCCGCGCCCGCCAAGTTCCGGCGCGCGCACGAGGCGGGCGTCCTGCGGTTCGTTCTCGTTGACGACGAGCACGCGGCGCGGTGCGGCGGCCTTGCGCAGGCGCCGGCCGAGTTCATCGAGGATGTGCGGCGAGCTGTCGTCGAAGATGCTCTGCGTGGCATCGAGCCGCAGGCCGTCGAGGTGGTACTCGCGCACCCAGTGCTCGGCATTCGCCAGCACCAGGTGGCGCACGCCGGCGGCGTCGGGTCCGTCGAAATTGGGCGAGTCGCCCCATTCGCTGCGCCGGCCGCTGTCGAAGTAGGCGGGCGTGAATTCGCGCAGGTAGCAGCCATCGGGCCCGAAGTGGTTGTAGACCACGTCGAGCAGCACGCCGAGGCCGAGCGCGTGGGCCCGGTCGACGAAGCGGCGCAGGTCGTCGGGCGTCCCGTACAGGTGCGAGGGCGCGAACCAGCACACGCCGTCGTAGCCCCAGCCGAAGCGGCCGGGGAATTCGGCCACCGGCATGAGCTCGATTGCCGTCACGCCGAGTTCGGCCAGCGTCGGCAGCTCGCGCTCGGCCGCGGCCCAGGTGCCTTCGCGCGTGAAGGTGCCCGCGTGCAGCTCGTAGATGACCTGGCCTTCAGGCGTGAGGCCGGCCCAGCCGGCGTCGGTCCACGCGAAGCGCGTGGGGTCGACCACCTCCGAGGGGCCGTGCGGCCCTTCGGGCTGGAAGCGTGAGGCGGGGTCGGGGAAGGACGGGCCGCCGTCGAGGCGGTAGCGGTAGCGCGCGCCGGCGCCCAGGCCGGCCACGACGGCGCTGAAGTAGCCCTCGTCGTCGCGTTGCAGCGCGTGGTGCTGCAGCGCATTGCCGGTGCCTTCGACCACGACGTCGACCGATCGGCGCGCCGGCGCCCACACGCGGAACGACACGCCCGTGCCATCGGGCACGGGCTGCGCACCTAGGGGCCGGTGGGCGTCTCGGTGCTGCAAATCTGACCGGAAAAGCGCTGTCGATGCGTCCATTGCCTTCCGCAGGCAAAGACGGTGCCGGTGGAGGGCGACCCTCGGCCGACGCGCCGATCGCGCCCGCGGCGTCAGCGCGCGGACTGCGGGGCGGTGTGCGCTTCGATCGTGCGCGCGAGCAGGTCCGGGTCGACCGGCTTGGACAGGTGCGCATCGAAGCCCGCGGCCAGCGCCCGTGCGCGATCGGCGTCGCGGCCATAGCCGGTCAGCGCCACGAGCGGCAGGCGGCGCGAGCCCGGCCGGTTGCGCAGCTCGGTGGCCAGGGCATAGCCGTCCTGGCCGGGCAGGCCGATGTCGACCAGCGCGAGGTCGATCGCGTGGGTGTCGACCGCGGCCAGGGCTTCGTCGCGGTGGCGCGCGGGCACGACGTCGTGGCCCATCAGGCGCAGCAGTTCGGACATCGCGGTCATCGCGTCGCGGTCGTCTTCCACCAGCAGCACGCGGCGTGCGTTCACGCCGGCCGACACCATGCGCTTGCCCGGCACGGTGCCCGCTTCGGCCTTGGGAATGCGCACGGTGAAGGTCGCGCCCTGGCCGGGCCCGGCGCTGTGGGCCTGCACCTCGCCACCGTGCAGGGCGACCAGTTGCTTGACGAGCGCCAGGCCGATGCCCAGGCCGCTGGACACGCGCCCCGGCGGCGGCGGGCCTTGCACGAAGGGCTCGAAGATGCGCGGCAGCAGGTCGGCCGCGATGCCCACGCCGTCGTCCTGCACGGTGAGCACGGCGTGTTCGCCGTCGTCCTTCACCGAGATGCGCACCTCGCCCCCCGGCGGCGAGCACTTGAGCGAATTGAAGACGAGGTTGTTGACGATCTGCTCGATGCGCACGCCATCGCCGAACACCCACACCGGTTCGGCCTGCACCGTGATGCGGTGGCCCGCGGCCTTCTCGGTGGCGCGCAGCGCCTCGGCACAGCTCGCCACCCATTCGGCGAGGTTGATGCGCCGCGGCTCGAGCACGATCTTGCCGGACATGAGGCGGCTCACGTCGAGCAGGTCGTTGACGATGTGGCCGAGGTGCCGGTTCTGGCGCTGGATGATGGCGAGGAACTTCTCGCGTGCCTCGGGCGTGCTGCGTTCATGGCTCAGCACCGCGGTCGCGCCGGAGATCGCCGCCAGCGGATTGCGCAGCTCGTGGCCGAGCAGGGCGATGAACTGGTCCTTGGCGTGGTTTTCGCGCTGGGCGGCTTCGCGCAGGGCGGTTTCGCGGGCCAGGAGCTCCTCGCGTTCGCGCTCGGCCTCTTCGCGCGACTGGCGCTCCTGTGCGAGCAGGCGGGCGGCGTCGGCCAGGGCGTCGTAGAGCTCGTGCACTTCGGTCAGGCGTGTGGGGCCGAGGTCGGGCGTCTGTCCGGCGCCCACCGCATGCGCCCCGCGCGAGGCGTTGCGGATCACGCTCATGAAGGTGTGCCCGAGCACGTAGGCCCCGAGCACCGCCGCGCCGAGCGCGAGCACGCCGCTGAACGCGAGCCACAGCACCGCCTGGGTCACCGAGCGTTCGACCTCGCGCACGGGCATGGCCACCGCGACCGTCCAGCCGGTCTGCTCGGTGTGGGTGAAGGCGTCGTAGGCGTCCGTGCCTTCGAGCGTGGCGTGGCGGATCATGCCCTCGGGGGCCGAGGCGGCCGCGGCCACGAGCTCGGGCCGTGCGGGCTTTCCGAGCGTGGTGTCGGCATTGACGTTGCGCGAGATGAAGCGGCCGCTGCGGTCGATCACGCCGATGGTGGCGGGTGAGCCGTTGTCGACCTGCAGCGCGGTGGCGCGCCAGTGGTCCACCGAATAGGCGTGCGCCAGGACGTGGCGCTTGCCGTTCCAATCACGTGCCGGCACGTAGACGGCGGTGAGCAGCTTGCCGGACACGCTCCCCACCACCAGGTCGCTCACCTGGGGCTGCCCGGTGCGCAGCGCCGCCTCGATGCGCTCGACAGGCATGGGAGGCAGGGCGGTGCCGAGCGGCACCAGGGTGTTGAGCAACTGGTTGCCGTGCTCGTCGGCCAGCAAGGTCCACACGTGGGGCGGCCGGTCGGCCGCGCGCGCCTGCTCGTAGAAGGCCTTGAGGTCGCCGTTGCGCAGCGACTCCGACTGGCCGAGCGCGGTCAGGGCGCCGATCGAACGCTGGATCTCCACGTCGACCAGCAGTGCCGACGCGCGCACCGTTTCGCGCAGCGCATTGAGCGCGGCGGCGCGCTCGCCCTCGCGCACCTTCTGCACCGCCATCACGGCGGCCAGGAAACCTGGAACGAAGATCACCGTGGTGACGAGAAGCAAGAGCGAGCGGATCCGCATCCGGCGTTTCTAGCACAGCGATGCCGGCGCTCCGCGCAGGCGATGGCGTCAAAAGGTGAGCGGGGCTTGCGCTCGCCGCCGCGCGGCATATACTGTATGGGCATACAGTACCGTCGGAGGCTTCCATGAACCATTCCCTGCGCCAGAACTACCGTCCGGCCCGTCGCGTGCCGGCATGGCTCGCGGTGCTGTGGCGCTGGCTTTGATGGCGACTGCAGCCGGTTTTACGCGTTCGCACGTCAGAAAAATCCCACACGGGCACGAGGCATTGCGTCCTTTCAGATCGGGGCGTGGACTCTCTAGGATCGCGTCAAAGGTCCTTTGTCTGCGATGGGAAAGAATTCAATCGGTCGCCATGGGGCGAAGCCCCCGTTCCGAGAGTCCGACTTCGCCGGCATGCCGCCGCAGAAGCAGGCGGAGCTGAGCGGGTCGCTCAACCACCTGAGCGAGCAGATCGCCGCCACGCAGCAACTGCTGCAAGACTTGACGGTCGAGCCTGCGGCTTCCCCCGGGTCTGAGTCCTCGTCGTCCGAGCCCAGCACGCCTTCACACACGGGCGCTGCGCCGCTGGACGACAGCCGCACGCCGCCCTTGCCCTGAGCGGCATCAGGCCGTCGGCGCCAGCGGCACGGGCGTGTAACCCGCTTCCCGGATCGCGTCGGCCAGGGCCTCGGCGCTGGCCTTGGCCGTGTCCACCTGCACCCTCTTTTCGGCAAGGTTGATCTGCACCGTGGCGGCCTTGTCGACGGCCTTCACCGCCCGGGTGACGGCGCTGACGCAGTGGCCGCAGGTCATGTCGTTGACTTCGAAGCTGATCATGGGGGGTTCCAGCAGCAAGGGTTGAGACAGCACAAAGTGTCGGGCTTGCCATTGTGGGAAGGTCAAGCCACCGGTCTCAAAGACCGCACTCTGATTGCGAGATGATCGCAGCTGCTTGACCTTCCCATCATCGGAACCTTGACGATGCGCAACTCCAAGTCCTTTCGCATCCAAGGAGCGACCTCATGAACGCTGCTGCCACCACCACCGCCGCCGCCCCGCACGACATCACGCTGCAG
This sequence comes from Rhizobacter sp., assembly GCA_036402415.1. Taxonomy (GTDB): domain Bacteria; phylum Pseudomonadota; class Gammaproteobacteria; order Burkholderiales; family Burkholderiaceae_C; genus Rhizobacter. The sequence goes on from DASWSY010000178.1 coordinate 5,348, forward strand.
GTCGGCGGCATGAGTTGCGCCTCCTGCGTGACGCGTGTGGAGAAAGCCTTGTTGAAGGTGCCCGGCGTGACCGGTGCCTCGGTCAACCTGGCGACGGAGAAGGCCTCGGTGCAGGCCGCTGCTGCGGTGTCGCCCGCCGCGCTGAAGGCAGCCATCGAGGACGCCGGCTACACCGCGAGCACGCCCGCCGAGGCCGCGGAGGGCGACGCCGCCTCGGGTCCCGCCGCGGCGCGCCTGCCGGAATGGTGGCCGGTCGCCGCGGCGGCGGCCCTGACTCTCCCGCTCGTGCTGCCGATGCTGCTGCAGCTGGTGGGCATCGAGTGGATGCCGAGCGCCGCCTGGCAGCTGGCGCTGGCCACGCCGGTGCAGTTCTGGCTCGGGGCACGCTTCTACCGCGCCGGCTGGAAGGCGCTGCGCGCCGGGACCGGCAACATGGACCTGCTGGTCGCGCTCGGCACCTCGGCGGCGTATGGCCTGTCGATCTACCTGATGTGGAAACACGCCGACCACGGCATGCCCCATCTCTATTTCGAGGCCTCGGCTGCGGTGATCACGCTGGTGCTGCTCGGCAAGTGGCTCGAAGGCCGTGCCAAGCGCCAGACGGCCGACGCCATCCGCGCGCTCAACGCGCTTCGGCCCACCACCGCCCGCGTGCGCCGCGACGGCGCCGAGGTCGAGGTGCCGGTGGCGCAGGTGGCGCTGGACGACCTCGTCGTGGTGCGGCCCGGCGACCGCGTGCCGGTCGACGGCGAGATCGTCGAAGGGCGCAGCCACCTCGACGAATCGCTCATCACCGGCGAGAGCCTGCCCGTCGCGCGCGGCGAGGGCGAGCGCGTCACCGGCGGGGCCATCAATGCCGAAGGCCTGCTGCTCGTGCGCACCACCGCCATCGGCACCGAGACCACGCTCGCCCGCATCATCCGCATGGTCGAGTCGGCACAGGCGGCCAAGGCGCCGATCCAGCGCATCGTCGACCGCGTGAGCGCCGTCTTCGTGCCGGTGGTGCTGGGCATCGCGCTCGTCACCGTCATCGGCTGGGTGGCCTACGGCGCCGACTGGGAAACGGCGCTCATCAATGCGGTGGCGGTGCTGGTGATCGCCTGCCCGTGTGCGCTGGGCCTGGCCACGCCCACCGCCATCATGGCGGGCACCGGCGTGGCGGCACGGCACGGCATCCTGATCAAGGACGCCGAGGCGCTCGAGGTGGCCCATGCCGCGACCGTTGTCGCCTTCGACAAGACGGGCACGCTCACCGAGGGCAAGCCGTCGCTCGTGGCCGCGCTGCCCGCGCCGGGGGTGGAACGTGTCGACGTCTTGCGCATGGCCGCCGCGCTGCAGACCACCAGCAGCCATCCGCTCGCGCTCGCAGTGCTCGACGCCGTGCGCACCGAGCGCCTGGCCGTGCCGCAGGCGCGTGATGCCAAGGCCTTGCCGGGGCGAGGCGTCGAAGGCGTGGTGCTGGGCCAGCAGGTGCTGCTCGGCAGCAGCCGGCTGCTAGGCGAGCTGGGCATCCCGGCCGGTGCGTTGGCCGCAGACGCCGAGCGCCTGCAGAACGAAGGCAAGACGGTGTCGTGGCTCGCGCGCCGCGAGGGTGACACGGTCGAGCTGCTGGGCCTGCTCGCCTTCGGCGATCAGATCAAGCCCACGGCCCGCCTGGCCGTCGCGCGGCTGCACGAGCTCGGCATCCGGACCGTGATGCTCACCGGCGACAACCGCGGTGCCGCCCTGGCCGTGGGCCGCGAACTGTCGATCGACGACGTGCGCGCCGAGGTGCTGCCCGGCGACAAGGCCGCCGCGGTGCAGGCGCTGCGGCAGGACGGCAGCGTGGTTGCCTTCGTCGGTGATGGCCTGAACGACGGCCCGGCGCTGGCCGCGGCCTCGGTCGGCTTCGCGATGGCCGGCGGCGCCGACGTGGCGACCGAAACCGCCGGCGTCACGCTGATGCGCGGCGATCCGCGCCTCGTGCCCGACGCGCTCGACGTGTCGCGCCGCACCTACTCCAAGATCAAGCAGGGTCTCTTCTGGGCCTTTGCGTACAACGTGCTGGGCATCCCGCTGGCCGCCTTCGGCCTGCTGAGTCCGGTGATCGCCGGGGCCGCGATGGCATTCAGCAGCGTGAGCGTGGTCACCAACGCGCTGACGCTGCGCCGCTGGAAAGGAACACAGGCATGAACATCGGCGAAGCCTCCAAGGCCACGGGCGTCTCTGCCAAGATGATCCGGCACTACGAAAGCCTGGGCCTCTTTCCCGAGGCGCGGCGCACGGACTCCGGCTATCGCCAGTACGGCGACAAGGAGCTCGCCACGCTGCGCTTCATTCGCCACTCGCGCGACCTGGGCTTCTCGCTGGAACAGATCCGCGAGCTGCTCGGCCTGTGGCAGAACCGGCGGCGTTCCAGCCGGCAGGTGAGGGCGCTCGCGCAGGCGCACATCGTGGAACTCGACGCAAAGTTGAAGGAACTGCACGCCATGAAGGCGACTCTGGAACATCTGGTGCATTGCTGCCAGGGTGACGACCGGCCCGACTGCCCCATCATCGACTCGCTGGAATCGTCCCCCCGTCTGCTAACCTGAGCATCGTGAAAACCCTTCGCATCTGGCTCCTCGTGCTGCTGGCCGCCTTGCTGCCGGTCCGCGGGGCGCTTGCGGCCGCGATGATGTGCCCCCCTGTCGCGGCGACAGGCACGATGCATCACTCGGAAGGCATGCAGCACGACGGCCTGCATGAGGCGCACGTGCACGGTGCCCATGACGACGCGCAAGGCGCGCAGCACCACGACACCGAACCCGCACCGTCCGGCCCACAGGACAAGTGCAACGTGTGCGCTGCGTCCTGCTCCGTCACGCCGCTGCCGAGCGGCTTCGTCGCCGCCCCGGCGCCGGTCGACCTGGACGAGGCCGCCTTCCCCGACCTGCGCGTGCCGGCCCCGAGCTTCCTCTCGGGGCGCCAGGAACGCCCACCCCGAAGCATCTGACCCCGGGCAGGCCTCCGCGAGAGGCCAGCAGGCGCTCGCGCGTTCGCCGCGTGGGCTTCGGTCGGCGTTCGCGCCGGCCCTCAGATGACTTCCCACCATGAACCAGTTCTTCTATCGCCCCGCGGTCCTGGCGGCCACGGCCTCGCTGCTCGCAGGCTGTGCCTCGTTCTCGACCGATGGCGGCTTCGACCGGGTTTCCGAGCTCACCCGCGAACGCACCGGGCAGGGCGTCTCGGCGCAGCGCAGTCCGCAGGCCGTGGACAGTGCCGCCGCCCGCGTGGCCGAGATCCTCAAGACACCGCTGAGTGCCGACACCGCCGTCGAGCTCGCCCTGCTCAACAACCGCGGGCTGCAGGCGAGCTTCAGCGAACTCGGCCTCGCCGAGGCCGACCTCGTGCAGGCCGGCCGCCTGCGCAACCCGAGCTTCAGCTTCGGCCGGCTGGCCGCGGGCGGCGTGGTCGAGATCGAGCGGGCGGTGCTCTTCGACGTGCTGGGCCTGCTCACCATGCCGGTGGCGCGCCGCGTGCAGGAGCAGGGCTTCGAGCAGGCCCAGTTCCGTGCGGCGCACGAGGCCGTCGGCGTGGCCTCGGATGCCCGGCGCGCGTACTTCGAGGCGGTGGCGGCACGCGAACTCGTCACCTACTTCGCGCAGGTGAAGGAGGCGGCCGATGCCTCGAACGAGCTCGCACGACGCATGCTCGCAGCGGGCAACTTCAACAAGCTGGCGCAGATGCGCGAGCAGTCCTTCCACGCCGACGCGACCGCCGGCCTGGCGCGCGCGCAGCAGCAGGCCCTGTCGGCGCGCGAACGCCTGGTGCGCCTGCTCGGCCTCGACGGCACGCAGCAGCGCGAACTCAAGCTGCCCGAGCGCCTGCCCGAGCTGCCGCCCGCGCCGACCGAGCTGAAGGATGCCGAGCAGACGGCGCTCGACAAGCGGCTCGACCTGCAGATGGCCCGCCGCACGACCGAGGCCACCGCACGCTCGCTCGGGCTCACCCGCGCCACCCGCTTCGTCAACGTGCTCGAGCTCGGCTACCAGAACAAGAGCGAGACCGGCGAGCCGCGCGCCAATGGCTTCGAGCTGGAGCTGGAGCTGCCGATCTTCGACTTCGGCGCGGTGCGAAACGCACGCGCGCAGGCGATCTACATGCAGGCGCTGCATCGCACGGCGGAGGTGGCCGTCAACGCCCGATCGGAAGCGCGCGAGTCGTATGCGGCCTATCGCAGCGCCTACGAGCTGGCCCGGCACTACCGCGACGAGGTCGTGCCGCTGCGCAAGCGCATCTCCGAGGAGAACCTGCTGCGCTACAACGGCATGCTGATCGGCGTCTTCGACCTGCTGGCCGACGCGCGCGAGCAGGTGCGCAGCGTGACCGACTACGTGCAGGCCCTGCGCGACCACTGGATCGCCGAAACCCAGCTCCAGACCGCGCTCACCGGCCGCTCGCCGGGTGCAGCCGCCTCGTCCTCCTCGCCTGCGCCTGCCGCCGAGCAGCGCGCCGGCCACTGAAGCATCGAACCACCATGTCACAACGCAGAGATTTCTTTCGCGCCGCCGGCGCCGTGGCACTGGGTGCCACCGCGGTCAGCCGCGTGGGCGCGGCCTCCTTGCCCGAGGCCGTCTACCAGACCACGCCGACCATGCAGCCGCCGCTCGTGCCCACGACCGGGCGGCCCTACAACCCGGTGGCCACGCTCAACGGCTGGTCGCTGCCCTGGCGCATGAACAACGGCGTCAAGGAGTTCCACCTCGTGGCCGAGCCGGTGGCGCGCGAGTTCGCGCCGGGCATGACTGCGAAGCTCTGGGGCTACAACGGCAGCAGCCCGGGGCCGACCATCGAGGCGGTGGAAGGCGACCGCGTGCGCATCTTCGTCACCAACAAGCTGCCCGAGCACACCACCGTGCACTGGCACGGCATCCTGCTGCCCAGCGGCATGGACGGCGTGGGCGGCCTCACGCAGCCACACATCCCGCCCGGCAAGACCTTCGTCTACGAGTTCACGCTGCTGCGCTCGGGCACGCACATGTACCACCCGCATGCCGACGAGATGACGCAGATGGCGATGGGGATGATGGGCATGTTCATCATCCACCCGAAGGACGTGCGGCAGATGCGCGTGGACCGCGACTTCGTCTTCCTGCTCGCGGCCTACGACATCGAGCCCGGCGCGGCCACGCCCAAGACCTCGGAGATGACCGACTTCAACCTCTGGACCTGGAACAGCCGCGTCTTCCCCGGCATCGACCCGCTCGTGTGCCGTACCGGCGACCGCGTGCGCGTGCGCGTGGGCAACCTCACGATGACCAACCACCCGATCCACATGCACGGCCCGCATTTCGTCGTGACCGGCACCGACGGCGGCTGGGTGCCGCCCTCGGCGCGCTGGCCCGAGGTGACGACCGACGTGGCGGTGGGCCAGATGCGCGCCTTCGAGTTCGAGGCGATCGCCGGCGACTGGGCCATCCACTGCCACAAGTCGCACCACACCATGAACGCGATGGCCCACGACGTGCCCAACATGATCGGCGTCGACCATGAAGGCGTGGCCGAGCGCATCACCAAGCTCGTGCCCGACTACATGGTGATGGGCGACAAGGGCATGGCCGAGATGGGCGCGATGGAGATGCCGCTGCCCGACAACACGCTGCCCATGATGACCGGCACCGGCCCCTTCGGCCCGCTGGAGATGGGCGGCATGTTCAGCGTGGTCAAGGTGCGCAACGACGTGCCGCGCGGCAGCTACCGCGACCCGGGCTGGTACCGCCACCCGCAGGGCACGGTGGCCTACGAGTACACCGGGGCGCTGCCGTCGCCCGCGAGAAGCGACGCACCGAAGGCCGACGACACGTCGCTCAAGGTGCGCAAACCCGCCGGCGGCCACGCCGGCCACCACTGATGGAGTCCACGATGAAACGCCGAGATGTTCTTCACGCGCTGGCCGCCGCCGCGACGGCCGCCATGCTGCCACCCGCGCTCGCCACGTCCGGCGGCACGCGCATCGAAGTCTTCAAGACCGAGACCTGCGGCTGCTGCGGCGCCTGGGTCGAGCACCTCACGCGTGCCGGCTTCCAGGTGACGGTGCGCAACGTGCCCGAGACCGCCAGCGCCCGCAAGCGCCTGGGCATGCCCGAGTCCTACGGCAGCTGCCACACCGCAAGCGTTGGCGGCTACACCATCGAAGGCCACGTGCCGGCCGACGAGATCAAGCGGCTGCTCGCCACCCGGCCGGAGGCCGTGGGCCTGGCGGTGCCGGGCATGCCGGTGGGTTCACCCGGCATGGAGATGGGCTCGCGCCGCGACCCCTACGACGTGCTGCTGATCGACAAGGCCGGCCGCGCATCGGTGTTCGCGCACTACCCGAAGGCCGGCACACCTTCCAAACCCTGAGGAACGCACCATGAAACTCATCCCGCTCATCGCCGCGGCCCTGCTGGCGGCCCCGACCCTCGCCGCCGCGCAGACCGCGGCGCCCTCCCACGATGCCCACACCGCCCAGGCGGCCCCGGCCAGCGCACCTGCCACGCCTTTCGTCGACGCGGAAGTGCGCAAGGTCGACCTCGCGCAGAAGAAGATCACCCTGCGCCACGGCCCCATCCCCAACCTCGACATGGCGCCCATGACCATGGTCTTCCAGGTCGCCGACGCGAAGCTGCTCGACGGCCTGAAACCCGGCGACAAGATCCGCTTCACCGCCGAGAAGGTGAACGGCGCCTTCACGGTCACCTCGATCGAGGGCGCGTCGAAGGCGGGGCAGCACAGCCAGCAGCGCGGCATGCAGCACCCCATGCAACACCGCATGCAACATCCCATGCCGCACCACGCGGCCAGTCCCTATGCGGGCATGCAGGGCCGTGCCATCAAGGCACTCTCGCCGGAGCAGGTGGCCGAGCTGCGCGAGGGCCGGGGCATGGGCGCCTCGCTGCCGGCCGAGCTCAACGGCGTACCCGGGCCGATGCACGTGCTGCAGTTGCGCGACGCACTCAAGCTCACGGCGCAGCAGGAGCAGGCGCTGGAGCGCATCACCGCCGCCATGAAGGAGCAGGCGCAGGCCCTGGGCTCGCAGGTGGTGGCCGCCGAAGCGGAGCTCGACCGCAGCTTCGCCGAAGGCCGCGCCGACGAGTCGTCGGTGCGTGCAGCGGCGCTGCGCATCGGCGAACTGCAGGGCCAGCTGCGTGCGGTGCACCTTGTTGCGCACCTGCAGACCAAGGCCCTGATGTCGGCCGAGCAGATCGCCGCCTACAACGAGGCGCGCGGCTACGCGCCTGCCGCCAAGGCACACCAGCACTGACGCCGGGCGTCAGCCCTGGCAGCAGATCTTCTTCGCCGCCTCATTCGCGCGCTAGAAGGTCAGCGACGCGCCCGCCGCCTGCGGCGACGGCCTCAAGCGCGTACGAGATCGGCCGGTGCGCGGGCGTCGAGCGATGGGCCGAGCCCGAGTGGCGCCGGCAGGTGCATCAGGATCTTCTGGAACACCGGGCGGTACGGCCCATCGGCGTCGAAGTTCACGATCGGGTCGCGGTTGAGCGAGAAGGCCGCGTCGAGCCGCTGCCATTCGGCGGGGCTCAGCACACGCTCGGCCAGCGGCAGCACCTCGGTCTCTTCCAGGTGCATGTGGCTCAGGTAGAAGTCGATGTACGCGTTCATCGACTTCTGGAAGCGCTCGCGGCGCTCTGGGCCCTGCGCGGTCTCGGCCATCATCTCGAAGCCGAGCAGCTGGTGTTCGAGCTGGCGGATGGCGCCTTCGCCGTGCGCATGGTCGTGGTCCAGCCGGTCGAGCACGGCGTCGGCCTCGCGGCTCTTGCCGCGCAACATCGGGAAGAGCAGCTCGCTCTCTTTCGTGTGGTGCATCCGCTCGGGGAATTCGTCGACATAGAACAGCATCGCGCGCAGCAGGCCGAAGTCGGGCAGGGTGTCGCGCCGGCGATGCTCCTCGAGCAGCAGGCGGATGCTGCGCAACATCGCGGTGAGCGCCTGATGTTCGCTGCGGATGATCTGGAGGGTGGCATGCATGGCGGCCTCGTATGGCGACAACGTGCGGCCAGTATCGGGAGGCCCCTTCCGGCCTCCTTGATCCCTGACAAGGAATCGACCGAAAAGCGCCGCTTTTGCCCCGCTGCGCCGGGGCTTGCCCGCATCCGCTCGCGGGAACAATCCCGTGAGCACAAGAGAAGCGTCGCCACGCGCCCGTCGTGCAGATCCGAAGCAGTTTTCGACGGTGGCAGATGTGTTGACGATGAGCGCGCGTGTGAGACGCGTCACGGCGATGGCCGTGTGTGCGGCGGTGCTGTCCGCCTGTGGTGGCAGTGGTGGCGGCGGTGGTGGGGGTACCGGTGGTGCCGAGGCCCCGCCCGATGCGGTGCCGGTCACGCCAGCGCCTGCCTCGCCCGAACCCACACCTGAGCCGACGCCCGAGCCGACGCCCGAGCCGACGCCCGAGCGCCATGCCGCCGCGCGATTCCTCACCCAGGCGAGCTTCGGCCCGACCGAGGCCTCGATCCAGCGCGTGCAGGCGATGGGCTACGCGGCCTGGATCGACGAGCAGTTCGAGCTGCCTGCGAGTTCGCACGTCGCCCACTGGGACGCGCTCACGGCCCAGCTTCGCACGGTGAACGCGAGCGCCTGGGCCGGGCAGGACGGCGTCTTCAACTCCTTCTGGCGCACTGCGGTCACGGGCGAGGACCAGTTGCGCCAGCGCGTGGCCTTCGCGCTCTCGCAGATCTTCGTGATCTCGATGCAGGACACCTTCGTCGGCAACGACCCGCGCGCGGTGGCGCACTACCTCGACCTGCTCGCCGCCCACGGCAGCGGCCGCTACCGCGACCTGCTCGAAGGCGTGGCGCTGCACCCGATGATGGGCCGCTACCTCAGCTCGCTTGGCAACCGCAAGGCCGACTCCCGCAGCGGCCGCGTGCCCGACGAGAACTTCGCGCGCGAGGTGATGCAGCTCTTTTCCATCGGCCTGCACCAACTTGAGCTCGACGGCACGCGCAAGCTCGTCGACGGCCAGCCCGTCGACACCTACGGCCCGGCCGACATCTCGGGCCTGGCGCGTGTCTTCACCGGCTGGAGCTGGGCGTGCCCCGTCGCGCCCACCGCCACCAACCACACCTGTTTCTCCACCGGCTCGGTGAACGTGAACGGCACCTCTCGATGGGATGCGGAGCGCTCGACCAAGCCGATGATCCACTACCCCGGCATGCACGCGCCGGAAGAGAAGCGTTTCCTGGGCGTCGCGGTACCGCCGAACACCGACGGCCCGCAGAGCCTGCGCATCGCGCTCGACACGCTGGCCTCGCACCCCAACGTCGCCCCCTTCATCGGCCGCCAGCTCATCCAGCGGCTCGTCACCAGCAACCCGAGCCCCGCCTACGTGCGCGACGTGGCGCAGGCCTTCAACACGAGCGGCGGCAACCTGCGTGCGCTCGTGAAGGCGATCCTGCTGCACCCCGAGGCGCGCACGCCCTCGGCCACCGGCGGCAAGGTGCGCGAGCCACTTCTGCGCATGACGGCCTATTTCCGCGCCTTCAACGCCGCCTCGGACGGCGGCCACTGGCGCATCGGCAACACCGACGACCCGGCCACGCGGCTCGGCCAGTCGGTGCTGCGCTCGCCCTCGGTCTTCAACTTCTATCGGCCCGGCTACGTGCCACCCGGCTCGGCCGCCGCCGGCGCGGGCCTCGTGGCGCCCGAGCTGCAGATCCTCCACGAGACCAGCGCCGCCGGCTACGTGAGCTACCTGCGCAGCGTGGTGTTCAGCGGCGTGGGTGTGGTCAACGGTGCCCCCTTCAACCGCGCCGACGTGCAGCCCGACTACCGCGCCGAGCTGGCGCTGGCCGAGCGCCCGGCCGAGCTGGTCGACCGCCTCGACGCCAAGCTGATGCACGGCACGATGCCGGCCGCGCTCAAGTCCGAGATCGTGGCCGCCGTGGCGGCCGTGCCCATCCAGACGCACAGCCAGGCCGCGATCGACCTCGGCAAGAAGGTGCGCGTGTGCTCGGCCATTCTGCTCACGCTCGCCTCGCCCGAATTCCAGGTGCAGAAATGACGATGAACCCTTCGCGCCGCCTCTTCCTGCGGCAGGCCGCGGCCCTGTCGGGCCTGGGCACGGCGGCGCCGTTCGCACTCAACCTGGCCGCACTCGGCTCGGCCGCCGCGCAGTCGGCGAGCGACTACAAGGCGCTCGTCTGCGTGTTTCTGCACGGCGGCAACGACTCGATGAACATGGTGCTGCCCACCGATGCCGCGTCGTGGGCGGCCTACACCTCGGTGCGCACGCAGTCGCCCGACTCGATCGCGCTGCTGGCGCCCGGCACCGCACCGGTGGCGAGCGCCAGCGCCGGCTCGCCCACACGGCTGGGCGGCGTGCTGCCCATCCGGCCTGCGAACCCCCAGGGCCGCAGCTACGCGCTGCACCCGGCCATGGGCACGCTGCAGGCGCTCTTCAACGACGACAAGCGCCTGGCCATCGTGCCCAACGCCGGCCCGCTCGTCGTGCCCACCACCAAGGCGCAATACGCCAACAGCCTGCACCCGCGGCCTGCGCACCTCTTCTCGCACAACGACCAGGCCAACATGTGGCAGTCGTTCCAGCCCGAAGGCGCCACCAAGGGCTGGGGCGGCATGATGGCCGACCTGCTGGCCTCGCAGAACGGACGCGCCGTCTTCACTGCCATCTCGACCTCGGGCAACGCGGTGTGGCTGTCGGGCCAGAACGTGCGCCAGTACCAGGTGAGCAGCGCCGGCGCCATCCGCATGGCGACCTCGGGCGCCACCCACGCGATCTACGGCAACCTCGCGGTGGGCGAGGCCCTGCGCCGCATCGTGCGTGGAACGCGCGGCACGCACCCGCTGGAGCGGGACATCGCCGAGACCAACCACCGCTCGATCGAGGCCGAGGAGATGTTGCGCCTGGCGCTGAAGCCGCCGACCGACCCGCTCTTCGGCACGCCCGGCACGGGTCCCGACCCCAAGCTGCTCTACGACAACCCGCTCACCGGCAGCGTGGCCACCAACCCGCTCGCCACGCAACTGCAGACCGTGGCCCGCATGATCGACGCCAGCCGCTCGGCCGGCATCCAGGCGAAGCGGCAGGTGTTCTTCGTGAGCCTGGGCGGCTTCGACACGCACGACAACCAGAACCGCGCGCACGCCAACCTCTACGCGCAGCTCGCGCACGCGCTGCGCTACTTCGACACCACGCTCGGCGCCATGGGCCTTCGCGACAGCGTCACGGCCTTCACCGCGTCGGACTTCGGCCGCACCTTCACGAGCAACGGCGACGGCACCGACCACGGCTGGGGCGCGCACCACTTCGTGGTGGGCGGCGCAGTCAAGGGCGGCGACCTCTACGGCCGCTTCCCGGTGCTGGCCATGCGCAACGCGTTCGGCAATTCGTTCGACGGCAGCCCCGACCAGGTCGCCAACGGCGTGCTGATCCCCACCACCTCGGTGGAGCAGATCGGCGCCACGCTCGCGCGCTGGTTCGGCCTGAGCGAGAACGAGGCGCTGATGGTCTTCCCCGGCCTGCGCCACTTCAGCGAACGCCAGCTCGGCTTCATGGGCTGACGCCGAGCTGCGCGTCAGTCGCGCCCCTGCAGCACGTGGCGCAGCTTGCGCGCGAGCGACTCGCGCGTGTAGGGCTTGCTCAGCATCTCCACGCCGGGATCGAGCCGGCCACCGTGCACGATGGCGTTCTCCGTGTAGCCGGAGGTGAAGAGCACCGCGAGCTCGGGCAGGCGCTCGCGGGCCTTGCGCGCGAGGTCGGGGCTGCGCAGCGGGCCGGGCATCACCACGTCGGTGAAGAGCAGGTCGATCGCCATGCCGCTGTCGATGATGGCGAGTGCCGATGCGGCGTCGCTCGCCTTGAGCACGCGGTAGCCCAGGTCGGCCAGCAGGTCGACGACCGTGGTGCGAACGTCGTCGTCGTCCTCGACCACGAGCACGGTCTCGCTGCCGCCCTTGATCGGGCCGTTGTCGACCTCGGCCACCATGTCCTCGCGCTCGTGGCTGCGCGGCAGGTAGAGCCGCACCGTGGTCCCGTGGCCGGGCTCGCTGTAGATCTTCACGTGCCCGCCCGACTGCTTGACGAAGCCATACACCATGCTCAGGCCGAGGCCGGTGCCCTTGCCCTCTGCCTTGGTGGTGAAGAAGGGCTCGAACACCTTGTCGACGATCTCCGGCGCGATGCCCGAGCCGGTGTCGGTCACCGACACCATCACGTACTGGCCGGCCGTGGCCTCGGGGTGCTTCTGGACATAGGCGTCGTCGAGGTAGGCGTTGCCGGCCTCCAGGGTGAGGCGGCCGTGGCCGTCCATCGCGTCGCGGCCGTTGATGGCCAGGTTGAGCAGCGCGTTTTCCAGTTGCGCCGAGTCGACGAAGGTGTTCCAGAGACCACCGGCGACCACCGTCTCGATCTCCACGCCTTCGCCGAGCGCGCGGCGCAGCATGTCGTCCATGTTGCGGATCAGCCGCCCGAGGTGGATGACCTTGGGTGCGAGCGGCTGGCGGCGGCCGAACGCGAGCATCTGCTGCGAGAGCTTGGCACCGCGCGCGACGCCTTCCAGCGCCTTGGCGATGCGCGCCTGCGCACGTTCGTTGCCCACCACCTCGCGCTTGAGGATGTGCAGGTTGCCCGAGATCACCTGCAGCAGGTTGTTGAAGTCGTGCGCCACGCCGCCGGTGAGCTTGCCCACGGCTTCCATCTTGTGCGCCTGTCGCAGCTCGGCTTCGGCCTGCTGGTGCTGGCGCATCGCGTCGGCCACGCGCTGCTCCAGCACTTCGTTCAGGCGGCGTTGCGCAGCTTCCATCTCCTTGCGCACGTCGATGTCGATCACCGAGCCGATGTAGCCGCGGAACTCGCCATCCGCGCCGCGCCAGGGCGCCGCGGCGTCGAGGTGCCAGCGGTAGCTGCCGTCGTGGCGGCGCAGCCGGTATTCGAGCTCGAAGCTTTCGCGCCGTGCGTTGGCCTGCAGGAACACGCGCGATGCCTCGGCCTTGTCGTCGGGGTGGGTCGCGTCGAGCCAGCCGAAGCCGAGACCGGTGTCGGGTGTCTGGGCGGTGTAGGCGTACCAGGGTTCGCTCAGGTAGATGCAGCGGCCTTCGGCGTCGGTCATCCAGATCATCACCGGCGCGTTGTCGGCGAGGTTGCGGAAGCGCTCCTCGCTTTCGCGCAGCGCCTCGCCCGCCTCGCGCCGGATGCGGGCGATGGCCAGCGCCGCCTCCACCCGTGCCAGCAGCTCGCGGGCGGAAAAGGGCTTCACGAGGTAGTCGTCGGCGCCGGTGGCACGGCCTTCGATGCTCGCCTCTTCGCCGGCGCGCGCGGACAACGCAATGATGGGCACGTCGCGCAGCCGTGCGTCGCCACGCAGTGCCTGGATGAGGCCGATGCCGTCGAGCCTGGGCATCATGATGTCGGTGAGCACGAGGTCGGGGCGCTCGGCACGCGCCGCGTCGAGCGCGGCCTGACCGTCGGGCACGACGATGCAGTCGTGCTGCGCCCCCAGCAGGCGCGCCACGTAGGCCCGCATGTCGGCGTTGTCGTCGGCCACCAGCACCCGGCTGCGGCGGGCGTTGCCGGGGAGCGGGGCCGGGGTGGGGGTCATCTCGGTGCCCGGGAGCGTCGCAGCGCCCGAGACGCC
>DASWSY010000179.1:0-5555 GCA_036402415.1 Rhizobacter sp.
TGCACCACGCCGTCCTTCAGCGTGATGGCCGCTCCCGGCAAGGTGGTGCCCAGTGCCATCAGTGCCGCGCCCTGCACCTGCGCTTCGACCGCGAGCGGGTTCACCGCCGTGCCGCAGGCCACGCCTGCGGTCACACGGTGCAGCACCGGCTGCCCCTCGCGCACCGAGGCTTCGACCACGTAGGCCACCACGGAGCCGAAGGACTCGTGCACCGCCACGCCAAAAGCCTGGCCCTTGGGCAGGGCCTTTCGGCCGTAGCCCGACTTCTGCACCGCCAGGTCGAGCGCGGCGAGATGGCGCTTGTGCGCGCCGAGAAGGCGGCGGCGATACGCCACCGGGTCGTGGCCGGTGCTGCGGGCGATCTCGTCGATGAGCGTCTCCATCACGAAGGCGGTGTGGGTGTGCCCGACGGAGCGCCACCACAGCACCGGCACGTTGGCCTTGGGATGGTGGACCTGCAGCGCGAGCGGCACCTGGTAGGGCGTGTCGGCCACACCCTCGACCATCACGCCGTCGACGCCGTTCTTCACCATGAAGGCTTCGAAGGGCGTGCCCGTGAGGATGGACTGGCCGACGATGGTGTGGTCCCACGCCAGCACCTGGCCCTTGTCGTCGAAGCCGATCTCGGCGCGGTGCACGTGCGCCGGGCGGTAGTAGCCGCCCTTGATGTCGTCTTCGCGGCTCCACACGATCTTGAGCGGGCCGGAGTGGCCGGCGATGCGCCAGGCGTCGGCCACGCGCGCCGCCTCGACCAGGTAGTCGGAGCTCGGCACCGCGCGCCGCCCGAAGCCGCCGCCGGCCATGGCGGTGGTGAGCCACACGTCTTCGGGCCTGAGCTTGAGCACCGCGGCCACGGCACCCTGGTCGATGGTCTGGAACTGCGAGCCGGCGGTGAGCTTGCAGGTGCGGCCGTCGAAGTCGATCAGGCAGTTCAGCGGCTCCATCGGCGCGTGCGCCAGATAGGGGAAGCTGTAAACCGCGCTGATCTTCTTCGGCGCCGACGCGAGCTTCGAGACATCGGCGTCGCGCACGCGAAGGCCGGGCTTGCCGGCGAGCGCCGTGTAGTGCGCCAGTTGTGCCTGCGAGTCGACCTTCTCCACGGCGGAGGTGTTCCACACCACCTGAAGCGCGTCGCGGCCCATCTTCGCTGGCCAGTAGCCGTCGGCGATCACCGCAAGGCCGCTTGCGCCGCGGTCGAGCGGCACCTCCAGCACCTCGACCACGCCCTTGACGGCACGCGCCTTGCCTGCGTCGAAGCTCACCACCTTGCCGCCGAACACCGGCGGGCGCAGGAAGAGCACCGTCTTTGCGCCGGCGATGTGCGTGTCGATGCCGAACTTCTGCTCACCGGTCGCCTTGGCACGTGCATCGAGCCGGCCGACGGGCTTGCCGATGAGCCTGAAGTCCTTCGCGTTCTTGAGGGTCACCGCCGCAGGCACCGGCTGCTTCATCGCCTCGGCCGCAAGCTCGCCGAAACCCGCACGCTTGCCGCCCCCCGACACCACCCCTTTGGAGACGCGGCATGCCGAGGGCGGCACGCCGAAGCGCTGCGCTGCCGCGCCGACCAGCATCGCGCGGGCCCGTGCGCCGAGCTCACGATACTGCTGCCACGAGCTGCGCACGGAGTTGGAGCCACCGGTCATCTGGATGCCGAAGCCCGGGTCCTTGTAGGCGTCGCCGGCGGGCGCGAGCTCAGCGCGCACTTTCGACCAGTCGGCGTCCATCTCCTCGGCCACGAGCATGGGCAGGCTCGTGAGCACGCCCTGGCCGAACTCGAGCCGGTTGACCTGCACGGTGACGGTGCCGTCGGTGTCGATGCGCACGAAGGCGCTTGGTTGCTCGGTCGGCTTGAGGCCGGCCGGGGCCGATGCGGATGAAGAGGCCTGCGCGGCCGCTTCGTCGTGCGCAACGTAGACCCCGAGCGCGAAGCCCGCACCGGCACCGAGCTTGAGGAAGCGGCGGCGGCCCACGCTGGCGGCCTGCGCCGCGCCGGCACGCGAGATGAGTTGGTCGTAGTTCATCGAGTGCCTTCCCTCACGCGAGCGACTGCGCCGCGTCCTTGATGGCGGCACGGATGCGCGCATAGGTGCCGCAGCGGCAGATGTTGCCGGCCATCGCGGCGTCGATGTCGGCGTCGCTCGGGCGGCGCTTGCTCCTGAGAAGCCCGACAGCGCTCATGATCTGGCCGCTCTGGCAGTAGCCGCATTGCGCCACGTCATGCTTGATCCATGCCGCCTGCACGGCGCGGCCCACGCGGTCGTCGGCCATCGCCTCGATGGTGGTGATCTTCTGCTTCCCGACGGCCGAGATCGGCGTGACGCAACTGCGCGCCGGCTGCCCGTCGATGTGCACCGTGCAGGCGCCGCACTGAGCGGCGCCGCAGCCGAACTTGGTGCCGGTGAGCTGCAGGTTGTCGCGCAGGGCCCACAGCACGGGCGTGGAGGGATCGGCGTCGACGTGCACCGTCTTGCCGTTGACGTTCAACTGGGTCATGGCCTGGCTTGTGAAGGAAAAAACGACGCGAAGGGTATCGCGCTTTGCGATGCCCGTGTTTCTATACTCGACCGCATGAGACATCCCGTTCCACGCGCCCTCGGGGCGAGGGGCTGACATGAGCAGCCAGAACATCGCCGACCTGCGGAAAAGCTACGAGCGCGCCGAACTCGACGAAGACGCCTCGCGGGAGGACCCACTCGAGCAATTCGGCCTGTGGCTGCAGCAGGCGCTCGACGCGCAGGTGCCCGAGCCCAACGCGATGACGCTCGCCACGGTGGGCGCCGACGGCCGGCCCTCGACGCGCATCGTGCTCATCAAGGGCTTCGACGCGCGCGGCATCGTCTGGTACACCAACTACGAGAGTCGCAAGGGGCAGGAGCTGGCCGTGCATCCGCACGCGGCGCTGCAGTTCCACTGGGTCGAACTCGAGCGCGTGGTGCGCATCGAAGGGCGCGTCGAGAAGACGAGCGCCGAAGAGTCCGACGCCTACTTCAACTCGCGTCCGCTCGACAACCGCCTCGGCGCCTGGGCCTCCCCGCAGAGCCAGGTGATCGCCTCGCGGGCGGTGCTCGTGGCCAATGCCGCCAAGGCGGCGGCACGCTACGCGCTCTCGCCGCCGCGCCCGCCGCACTGGGGCGGCTACCGCCTGGTGCCCGAGGCCTGGGAGTTCTGGCAGGGACGCAAGTCACGGCTGCACGACCGGCTGCGCTACCGGCTCGACGGCGCACGCTGGGTGCGCGAGCGGCTGGCGCCTTGAACACCCGAGGACTCAGCCCAGGTGGGTTTGCGCCAGGCTCGTGAGGTTGCGCAAGAAGGTGTGGAAGTCGATCGGCTTCGTCCAGTAGTCGTCGAAGCCGGCCTGGCGCGCATGGTTCACGTCTTCCGGCATCGCGTTCGCCGACAGCGCCACGATGGTCATGTCGGCAAGCGTGGGCACGGCGCGCAGGCGGCGCAGCACTTCGAAGCCGTCGATGTCGGGCAACTGCATGTCGACGAGCACGACATGGGGCGCCTCCGCCATCGCGCGTGTCACGCCCGACAGGCCGTCGACGGCCACGCTGAGGTTCACATCGGGCCGCAGCGCCACCAGCTCCTGCACCAGCACCACGTTGACCGGGTTGTCTTCGATGTAGAGCACGTTGAGCCGGGCGGTGCCGCCGGCACCGCCCAGGTCGGCGTGGAAGCCGCTCGGCGGCGCGAGCTCGGCCGGCGCGGGAGGCCGGTCGGCCGGCAGCGTGACCTGGAACTCGCTGCCGCGCCCCGGCTCGCTCTTGACCGCCACGTCGCCGCCCATCAGGCGCACGAGGTGGTGCACGATGGCCAGGCCGATGCCCGTGCCGGGGATGGGGCCGCGCTCGGCGCCGAGCCGGTTGAAAGGCTGGAAGAGCTGCCGGCACTGCTCGGCCGTGAGGCCGCGGCCGCTGTCGCGCACGCAGATCGTCCACGCCGGCTCCTCGAGGTGGGTGGTGGCGATGCACGAGACCCACACCTGCCCCTGCGACTGGTTGTACTTGATCGCGTTGCTGATGAGGTTGGACAGGATCTGCCGCACCCGCCGGGGATCGGCGCGTACCCAGCCGCGCAAGGGCTGCGCATGCACCTGCACCCCGGCCTGCGCAGCCTGGAGCTGCGTCCACTGCAGCACGTCGTCGAGCGACGCCTGCAGTGACACCGGCTCGCAGCCGAGCGGCAAGGCGTCGGACTCGATCGTGGCGAGGTCGAGCACGTCGTCGATGAGCGCGAGCAGGTGCTGCCCGGCCGAATGGATGCGGTCGACACGCTGGCGCTGCTGCGTGCTGAGACGGTCGGTGATGTCGTTGCCCAGCAGTTGCGCAAAGCCGAGCACCGCGTTGAGCGGCGTGCGCAGCTCGTGGCTCATGCGCGCGAGGAACTGGCTCTTGGCCGCGCTCGCCTGCACTGCCGCGGCCTTCTCGCGCAGCGCCTGCTCGGCTCGGCGGCGCTCGGTCACGTCCCAGGTGACGCCGAGCATGCGCTCGGGCTCGCCGTGGGCATCGCGCTGGACGAGGCCGCGGGTCGCCAGCCAGCGGATGGAGCCGTCGGGGAACACCACCCGGAATTCGTTTTCGTAGCTGTCGCCGTCTTGGCCCGCACGTGCCTTGTTGCTGTTGATGTTCTCCAGGTCGTCGGGGTGATAGGCCGCATAGCGCATGTCGTCGGGGGGCGTCTCGGGGCCCACCGGCAGCCCGCGCAGACGGTACATCTGCGCGTCCCACCGGGCGCGACCGGTGCGCAGGTCACGCTCCCAGGTGCCGATGCCCGCGGACTCGGTGGCCAGGCGCGCCCGCTCCTGCGTCTGCCGCAGCTCGGCCTGCGCGCGATGCAGGCTGGTGATGTCGAGGTTGACGCCGAAGGCGAGGTCACGTCCGCCCAGCACTTCGCGCCGCGACCAAGAGGCGACCCAGCGCACGGTCCCGTTGGGCCGCACGATGCGGAACTCGGCGTGCAGGCCCTGCGGCCCTGTGCCGACGACCGGACGGTGGTGGCGCGCGATCTCGCGGTCGTCGGGGTGCACGAGCTGGTTGAGCCACACCTCGTTGTTCGGTGGCGGCTGATCACGCGGCAGGCCGTAGAGCCGGTACATCTGGTCGTTCCACTCGATCACGCCGGTGTCGATGTCGACGCTCCAGATGCCCACGCCGGCGGCGTTGGTCACGCGGTCGATGCGCTCGGCATAGGCCTGCGCACGCTCGCGTTCGGCGATCTGCTCGGTCATGTCGATGGTCACGACCGACAGGCCGATGGCGTTGCCCCGGGCGTCGAACTCGGCCACGCGGCGGGTGTAGAGCTTGCGGTACTGGCCGCTGCGATGTCGGTAGCGCGCCTCCACGTCGACGACGCCACGCGTACGCATGGCCTCCTCGGCCGCGGCCACCACGGCAGGCCGGTCGTCGGGGTGAATGAGCTCGCGCAGGCCTTCGACGGTGAGCTTGTCGTGCTCGGGGTCGAGCCCGAGCATCCGGTAGCCCCAGTCGCTGAAGTACACACGCTGGTTGAGGAGGTCGAGCCGCCACAGCGCCACCGCGGCGAGGTCGACGGCA
>DASWSY010000180.1:0-9746 GCA_036402415.1 Rhizobacter sp.
CGACTGCATGATCATGGACCTGAACTTGCCCGACCTGTCCGGCTACGCGCTGCTCGAGCGCATGGCCGAGCAGGACGACAGCGCCTTCCCGCCGGTGATCGTGTACACCGGGCGCTCGCTGAGCGCCGACGAAGAGCAACAGCTCCGGCGCTTCTCGCGCTCGATCATCATCAAGGACGCACGCTCGCCCGAACGCCTGCTCGACGAGGTGACGCTCTTCCTGCACCAGGTGGAATCGGCCCTGCCGGCCGAGATGCAGCAGATGCTGCGCACCGTGCGCGACCGCGACGCGACGCTCGAGGGCCGGCGTATCCTGGTGGTGGAGGACGACGTGCGCAACGTCTTCGCGCTCACGAGCGTGCTGGAGCCGCGTGGTGCTTCGGTGGTGCTGGCCCGCAACGGCCGCGAGGCGCTCGACATGCTCGACAAGAGCCGCAACGCGCCTCAGGGGCAGATCGACCTGGTGCTGATGGACATCATGATGCCGGAGATGGACGGCCTGACCGCCATGCGCGAGATCCGCAAGGACACCGCCTGGAAGCGCCTGCCCATCATCGCCCTGACCGCCAAGGCGATGCGCGACGACCAGGAGCGCTGCCTCGCCGCCGGCGCCAACGACTACATCGCCAAGCCCCTCGACGTGGAGAAACTCCTGTCGCTGGTGCGCGTGTGGATGCCCAAGTGAACCCGATGGAGCCGCCCCCTCATGGCCACGCCCCGGGACCACGACATCGAGCTTCGATTGCTGATCGACGCGATCTACCACAAGTACCACTACGACTTCCGCGGCTACGCGATGGCCTCGCTCAAGCGCCGCATGGGCAGCGCCATGGCGCGCTTCGGCTGCAGCACGCTGTCGCAGTTGCAGGACAAGCTGCTGCACGACCCGGCCGCCTTCCCGCCCCTGCTCGACTACCTCACCGTGCAGGTGAGCGAGATGTTCCGCGACCCGGGCTACTACAAGGCGCTGCGCGACGAGGTGGTGCCGCTCCTGCGCACCTACCCGTCGCTCAAGGTCTGGGTGGCCGGCTGCAGCGCGGGCGAGGAGGCCTACTCGCTCGCCATCCTGCTGCGCGAGGAGGGGCTGCTGGAGCGCACGCTCATCTACGCGACCGACATCAACACCGATGCGCTCAAGCGCGCCGAGGCCGGCGTCTACCCGCTGGAACAGATCGCGCTCTACACGCAGAACCACCAGAAGAGCGGCGGGCGCACGTCGCTGTCGGAGCACTACACCGCGGCCTACGGGCGGGCCGTGTTCGACAAGTCGCTGCGCAAGCGCATGGTGTTCTCGGACCACAGCCTGGCCACCGACAGCGTGTTCGCCGAGGTGCACCTGGTCTCGTGCCGCAACGTGCTGATCTACTTCGACCGCCAGTTGCAGGATCGTGCGCTCGGCCTCTTCGCCGGCGCGCTCACGCGCAAGGGCTTCCTGGGCCTGGGCAGCAAGGAGTCGATGCGCTTCTCGCAACACCGCGAGGCATTCGACGACTTCGTGCCCGCCGAGCGCATCTTCCAGCGCAAGAGCAATTCATGAGCGCCCCACATAACAGGCGGATCGAGGCGATCGTCATCGGCGGCTCGGCTGGAGGCGTGGACGCGCTCGCGGTGCTGCTGCCGGCCCTGCCGGCCCGGCTGCGCGTGCCGGTGATGGTGGTGCTGCACCTGCCGCGCGAGAAGCCGAGCCTGCTGGTCGAGATCTTTTCGCGGCAGTGCCCGCTGACGGTGTGCGAGGCCGCCGACAAGGCGCCCATCGAGCCGGGCACCGTGTACTTCGCACCGGCCGACTACCACCTGCTCGTCGACCGCGGCCCGTGCTTCGCGCTCTCGGTCGACGAACCGGTGCACTTCTCGCGCCCGTCGATCGACGTGCTGTTCGAGACGGCCGCCGACGCCTACGGCGAACACCTGCTCGCCGTGGTGCTCACCGGGGCCAGCCAGGACGGGGCCGAAGGCCTCGCCGCGGTGCATCGCGCGGGCGGCATCACCGTCGTGCAGGAACCCTCGGAGGCTCCCGCTCCCTACATGCCCGAGTCGGCCCTGCGTGCGAGCCCGGTCGACCACGTGCTGCCGCTCGCCGGCATTGCACAACTCATCGGCAGCCTCGTTGCCGCCCCCGCGCCATGAACCTCGACAACCGCCACCCTGCCCCGCGGCCCAAGGTCAAATGCCTGCTGGTCGACGATCTCGCGGAAAACCTGCACGCGCTGTCGGCCCTGCTCGCCGACGACGAGGTGGAACTGCTGCAGGCCCGCTCGGGCCCCGAGGCGCTGGAGATCCTGCTGGTGCACGAGGTCGCCCTCGCGCTGATCGACGTGCAGATGCCCGAGATGGACGGCTTCCAGCTTGCCGAGATGATGCGCGGCGTGCAACGCACGCGCGACGTGCCCATCATCTTCGTCACCGCCGGCAGCAGCGACCGGCACCGCCAGTTCCAGGGCTACGACAGCGGCGCGGTCGACTTCCTCTTCAAGCCGATCGAGCCGCACATCCTCAAGAGCAAGGCCGAGGTCTTCTTCCAGCTCTGGCGCCAGAAGCAGCAGCTCGCGTGGGAGCTCGAAGAGCGCACCAACTCGCTGCGCATCCAGGAGATGTTCACCGCGGTGCTGAGCCACGACCTGCGCGGTCCGCTGTCGGCCATCCAGCTGTCGGCCAAGATCCTCGAGAAACGCAGCGACGACGACGCGCAGCAGATCGGCGGGCGCATCGCGCGCAGCGCCAAGTGGATGGGCCGCATGATCGAGGACCTGCTCGACGTGACCCGCGTGCGCCTGGGCCACGGCATCCCGATCACGCGCGCGCCGGTCGACCTGTCCGTGCTGGTCCAGGGGGTGATCCAGGAGCGGCAGGTGCTCAACCCCGAGCGCCGCGTGCAGCTCGACACCCAGGGCGACCTGCACGGCGCGTGGGACGGCGACCGCCTGGTGCAGGTGGCGTCCAACCTCATCGGCAACGCGCTGCGCCACGGCACGAGCGACGTCGTGACGGTGAAGCTCGATGGCCGCCGGCCCGACCGGGTGCTGATGTCGGTCATCAACGAAGGGCACATCCCGCCGGAGCTGCTGCCTTCGATCTTCGATCCCTTCCGACGCGGACAGCGCCAGAGCGCGCGCACCGAAGGCCTGGGGCTCGGCCTCTACATCGTGCAGCAGGTGGTGCACGCCCACGGCGGCACGATCCAGGTTGCCTCGGAGGCGGGCCAGCCGACCCGCTTTGACGTCAGCCTGCCGCGCGCCTGAGCGTCGCGGCTGGGGGGCCGCAGGCGCGGTCGTTCAGTCGCGGCTCTCGTCGCGCGCCAGGCGCTCGGCCACGATGGCCAGCACCTGCGGGTTCCAGGGCAGGCCCATGTGGCTGCCCTCCACTTCCACGTTCTCACCGTTGCAGTGGCCGTCGAGCAGACAGGTTTCCCAGGCCACCACGCCATCGGTGCGCGAGTAGATCGAGGTGGTGGGCACCGGAGGCGTTTCGCGCAGGCGCGCGGCCAGCTTCTCGTCGACGCAGGGCTTGGTGCCGTTCACCAGGCGGTACAGCCAGCCCACGTTGGTATCGTCGCCGCGCGAGAGGATCGGCGTGCCGAGCGTGATGACCTGTCGGACGAGGGGCGCCTGCAGCTTGGCGATCTCGCGGGCATAGATGCCGCCCAGGCTCCAGCCGACGAGGCTCACCCTCCGGTTGTGCAAGGAGGCCACGCCTCGAACATGCGTCGCCAGGTTGTGCAGCCACTCGTCGATGTCGCCCTTGGGGCCGGTGTTGAAGCCCTGCTCCCAGTCGTAGACCGCATATCCGAGGGCCTCGCAGCAGTTGCGCAGCGGCACGAGCGATCGCTTGTCGGCGGCAAGGCCGGGAAAGATGATGACCGGGTGCCCGTCGCCCTCGGGCAGGGTGTCGCGGTCCATGAGGTGCATGGTCGCGTACTCGATCACCGCCCGGAACGGCTCCACGCCCAACAGGGCCAGCGAGGGGGCCACCGGGGCGGCTGCGGCCATCGGCTTGTGGTTCATGGGCAGGTCCTTTCGGGAGGGTGATCGCAGAGAACGTCTATCGCACTGCAGCGCATCATGAGTGACGCAGTGCTTCTCGCCCATCGGCGTCGGCCACCATTCGCCTGTGCGAATTTGCCTACGCAGTTTTCCGCACCGGCCCGTTGGCATCCACCCGCACTCGCGGGGACCGACGCGCCCCGGCCCCCGTGGCCCCCACGTTTGAAGGAGGCCGAAACTCGCTGCGGCAAAGTTTGCGCAACGCCGTCAGGTCGTCCGGGTGAGCGGTCGGGCTGCGAGGGCGTCGAGATCTCGCGCAGTGCCTCGTCGGCGTGCCGTGAATCGTGCGTGGCCAGGTCGCCGAGCGACACGATGCCCACCAGCTCGTGCTTCGCATTGAGCACCGGCAGGCGACGCACCTGCATGTCGCTCATCTGGTGGGCGGCGGTTGCGGTGCTGTCGTCTTCGCTGACCCAGCGCACACGCTCGCTCATCACGTCGGACACGCAGGTTTCTGCCGGCGCCTGGCCGGCGGCTACGGCGCGCACCGTGATGTCGCGGTCGGTGATCATGCCCAGCAGCGACTTGCCGTTGCACACCGGCAGCGCTCCGACGTTCAGCTCGTCCATGAGCTGTGCGGCGCGCTGAAGCGACTCCTCGGGCGCAATCACCTCGACGTTGCGCGTCATCACCTCTGAAACGGTCTGCATGGCACTCTCCTTGGTCAATGCGTTGGGGTCTGCACCTGCTGAACCGGCAACCTGCATACCGGCGCGCGGAATGTCCCTTGCTCCATGCGGGTACCCCGCATCCCATCGACGAGGAGACCCGATGCCTTCCGCCCACGCCGCTGCCACGACCGCGAGTCCGACCCGCCCGAACGCCCGTTCGTCCGCCTGGCTCGCCGCCCGCAACCTCCTCGTGGTGCGCCTCGACAACCTCGGCGACGTGCTGATGAGCACGCCGGCGATCCAGGCCATCCGCCAGACCTCGCCGCAGGCGCGCATCACGCTGCTCGGCTCGCGCTCGGGTGTCGCGCTCGCGCGCCACGTGCCGGCCATCGACGACGTCATTGCCTACGACGCCCCCTGGCTCAAGACGCCTTCGCGCGGCGACCTGACCGACCGCCGCATGCTGACCGCGCTGCGCCGGGGCAACTTCGACGCGGCCCTCATCTTCACCGCCTGCCACCAGAGCCCCGTGCCGGCGGCGCTGATGTGCCGCCTGGCCGGCATCCCGCTGCGGCTGGGCCATTGCCGCGACAACCCGCACGAGCTGTTGACCGACTGGGTGCCCGAGCCGGAAGACTGCCCCGACGGCCTGCGCCACGAGGTCGCGCGCCAGCTCGACATGGTGCGGTCGGTGGGCTTCCACGCGGCCAACGAGCGGCTGGTGTTCCGGTACGCCGCGACCGACGTGCTCAACATGCGCCGCAAGTTCGTGGCCGCCGGCGGCGACATGAACAGGCCCTACATCGTGGTGCACCCGGGCGCATCGGCCGAATCCGCGCGCTACCCGGCCGAACGCTTCGGCGTCGCCGCCGACGGCATCAGCCTCGACAGCGGCTGCCAGGTGGTCTACACCGGCGGCCATGACGAGGTCGCGGTCGTTGCGCGCGCACGGTCGGCGATGCAGGCGCCGTCCATCTCGCTCGCCGGGCAGTTGACGCTGGGCGAGCTGGCCGCGCTGATTGCCGGCGCGCAGGTGGCGGTGTGCAACAGCAGCGGCCCGGCGCACATGGCGGCCGCGCTCGAAACGCCGGTCGTCGTGCTCTACGCCCTGGGAGGCCCGCAACACGCGCCCTGGCGTGCGAGGGCGCACGTGCTGAGCCACGACGCGCTGCGCAGCGACGAGGTGATCGAGGCCGCGCTCGACCTCATCGAGGCACCGCCGCCGGTGTGGGCGCCGCCTTTGCCGGCCTCGGCCTCCTCGCTTGTTGCGCTGCGCTGAGCCGGTGCGCGGCGCTCAGGCGGCGTACTGGATGCCCTCGGCGCGCACGCGCTCGTCGATCAGGCGATTCAGCTCGCTCACGAGATCGCGCCGCACCGGGCCGCGCGCGGTGTGCCACACGCACAGCTCGAAGCGCAGCGAGGCGGCCGCGAGCGTCGGCCGCATCACCTCGGGTGCGGGCTCCTTCATCACCTGGGGGTGGCGCGCTGCGGCCTCGAGGAGGATGCGTTCCATCAGGACCGGGTCGCTGCCCAGGGTCACGCTCACCGGCACGCGCAGCCGGATCGGGGCTTCCGCGTAGACGAGGTTGGTCACCTGGTCGGTGATGAACTTCTGGTTGGGCACGAGGATGGCGATGTTGTCGTGCGTGACGATCGTCGTGCGGCGCGCGCCGATGTCGCGCACGGTGCCTTCGAGCGTGGCCATCTCGATGCGGTCGCCCACCTTGATGGGCCGCTCGACCATGATGATCACGCCGCTCACGAAGTTGCTGAAGACGTTCTGCAGGCCGAAGCCCACGCCCACGCCCAGCGCGCCTGCCACCACGCTCAGCGCTGTGAGGTTCACGCCCGCGTTCTGCAGGATCAGCATGAAGCCGACGATCAGCACCAGGTAGCGCAGCATCGAGCCGAAGGCCTGGCGCGTGCCTTCGTCGAGCTGGGTGTGCGTGAGCGCGCGGCGGATCAACCATCCGCGCATGGCCCCGGCGAGCCAGAAGAGCGCAAAGAGCAGGAAGGAAACCTTCAGCAGCGACGAGACGGTGAAGGTCGCGTTGCCGAGGGTGAAGAGAGCGAAGTCGTAGTCGCGCCAGCGGGCCAGCCAGTCGGGCGTCTGCATCGTCGCGGATCAGCGGCCCACGGCTTTCTCGAGCTGGGCCTTGGTCATACCTGAACGGCCCTTGATCCCGCGGCTCTTCGCCTCGTTGTAGAGCTGGTCGTAGGTGCGGCCGCCCTCGCCCTTGTGCGAGCGTTTGCCGCCGCGGTGGCCCGAGGACACGTCGTCCACCGAGTTGCGGCTCGCTTCGCGGGACTCGCCGTGGCGGGCGCGTTCCTTGTTGACGGTGCGCGCGGCGATCTCTTCGGCGAGCTTCTCGCCCTTGCCACGCGACTTGAGGCTGTCCTTGATGTGCGCGTACTGGCGCTCGCGCTTGTCGCTCCAACGGTTCTCCGGCATGGCGTTCTCCTTCGTGACGCGGCGGTCACATCTGCTTGGGAATGGTCTTGGCTTCGGAATTGCCACCCACGCCGCCGGGCTTGACGGGCGAGGCGATCACGCCGCAGGCGATGCGCTTGCCCGAGTTGCCCGAGGGCTGGGTGCGGTAGTCGTCAGGATCGGCGTGCACCACCAGGGCCTTGCCGATCAGGTCGGCCGCGCCGGCGCCGAGCAGGGTGCCCTTGACCTCGAAGCTCGCGTCGGCCACGCCCGAGGCATCGGCCTTCAGCGACGGCAGGTCGCCGGCATGGTGCGCGCCGTGCTGCGGGCCGTGCGGGCTGCCATCGGGGTTGAGGTGCTCGCCGGCACTGCTCGCGTCGGGCGCCGAACAGTCGCCCTTCTCGTGGACGTGGAAGCCATGCTCGTGGTTGGGCGTGAGGCCCGCCACGCGTGCGCGCACCACCACCCGGTCGCCCTCTTGAGCCAGGCGCACCGTGCCGTTGGCCTGTTGGCCGCTGGTCGGGTTGAGCATGGCCACGGCACTCGGCGGCGCGGGCGTCGATGCACAGCCCCACAAGCCGCCGAGCATGGCCACGGTGAGCGCGGCCAGCGCAGAAGAGGAACGGCGGGGGGCGTGCAGCAACATGGCGGGACCTTCGCGATCGATGACGATTCGCGATGGTCGCGCGAGGTCCCTACCGGAGGTGTAGGACGACGCCGAGAACGGGCGTCAGCCGCGACGCAGGTGCACGATCAGGCCTTCGATCGGCCGGCGCTGCTCTTCGCGCACCGTCTCGCGTGCGATGCGCGCGGGCTCGAAGCCGTGGCGTTCGGCAAGGCGGCGCAGATGGTCCTCGTGGTGGGCGTAGCGCAGGCTCGGCAGCAAGGTGAAGCCATCGGCCTCGCGCGCACCATCGGTTTCGGCCGAGAAGCAGAACACGCCGCCGGCCGGCACCACGCGCGCCAGCGCGGCGAACACCGGCTCCAGGTCGCCCACGTAGATGAAGACGTCCGCCGCAAGCACCAGGTCGTGCTGCTGGCCGCGCGCCGCCAGGCCCGTGAGGTGCTCGACGATCTCGCCTTCGTGCAGGGCGTCGTAGACGCCGCGCGCGCGGGCCTGTTCGAGGATGCGCGGCGACAGGTCCAGCCCTTCGAGCCGCTGCACCAGGGGGCGCACGAGCGGGCCGCACAGGCCGGTCCCGCAGCCGAGGTCGAGCGCGCTCCGGAATGGCGCGGGGTGCAAGCCCGCAAGCGGCCCGGCCAGGCCTTCGGGCACGCGGTAGCGCAGCACCCCGACCAGGTGCTGGTCGAAGTCGCCGGCATACGCGTCGAACAGGGCCTGCACGTACGACGCGGGCGAACGGGGCGGTGCCTCGGCGTCGCCGAGGCCGGCCAGGCAATAGCCGATCAGCTCGCGGTCGGCGCCGCACGCAAGCGCCTGGCGGTACAGCCCACGCGCCTCGTCGAGCCGACCGCTGTCGCGCAAAAGGTCGGCCCGTTCGACCAGCCGTCCCAGCGCCGAGCGACGGTGCAGCAGGGCATCTTCGTTGTCGGGCTCCACGGCCAGCACCTGGTCGGCGGTGGCGATCGCATCGAGCGGGCGGTCGAGCGCCAGCCGCGTCGCCGCGAGGTTGATCAGCGTCGACACACGGCCGGACACGTGCTGCAACGAGGCTTCGAACGCGCGCTCGGCCTCGGCGTAGCGGCCCGCCTGCAGGTGGGCGAGGCCCTCGAAGAACGCGGTCTTGGCCCGCTCGAAGGAGGCGGGGTCTGGCGGAGAAGGCGGCGTCGACATGGGCGGGGATTATCCCGGCGCCTCGCCCTCCCGATCCATCCTCAACGCGACATGGCGCTGGGTGGTGAGTTTGGGGGTCAGGTTGGGCCGGCAACCAGCGTGAGGCGCGTGATCTCCGACGGCGCGCCCAGGCGTTTCGGCGGGCCCCAGTAGCCCGTGCCCCGGCTCACGTACACCCAGAGCCTGCGCAGGCGGTGCAGGCCTGCGGTGAAGGGCTGCTGCAGCGGCACGAAGAAGTTCCAGGGGAAGAACTGCCCGCCATGGGTGTGTCCGGAGAGCTGCAACTGGAAGCCGGCACGCTCGGCCGCTTCGGCGCTGCGTGGCTGATGGGCCAGCAGCACCCGCACCGGTGCATCGGCCGGCGCGCCGGCCAGCGCGGCCTGCGGGTCGCTGCGGTGGGAAGGGTCGAAGAGATGCGCGCTGTAGTCGGCCACGCCCGCCACCACCAGCGGCGAGGCTCCGTGCCGCAGCACCATGTGCTCGTTGAGCAGCACGCGGATGCCCAGGCGGCGCAGCTCAGCGATCCACGCGTGCGCGCCCGAGGAGTACTCGTGGTTGCCGGTGACGAAGAAGGTGCCATGGCGCGAACGCAGGTCAGCGAGTGGCGCCACGTGCGCCGCGAGCTCACGCACGCTGCCGTCGACCAGGTCACCGGTGACGGCCACCATGTCGGCGTCGAGCCGGTTCACGGTGTCGACGATCGCACGCAGGTACGGCGCCTTGATCGTGGGGCCGACGTGGATGTCGCTGATCTGCGCGATAGTGAAGCCCTTCAGCGACGGCGGCAGGCCGGCGATGGGCACCTCGACCGAGACGACACGTGCGCGACGACGCGCGTTCACGAAGCCCCAGAGGGTGACGAGCGCGCC
>DASWSY010000181.1:0-7450 GCA_036402415.1 Rhizobacter sp.
GCGCACGCGTGCGCGGGACGACTACGCGCGCACCATCGGTGTGGTCGAGGTCGACGGTGAAGACGTGGCGGCCTGGCTGGTGCGCGAAGGGCACGCGTGGAGCCAGCGCTACCGCCGAAGCCTCGGGCCCTATGCCGAGCAGGAGGCCGACGCGCGCCGCCTCCGGCGGGGGCTCTTCGCCGAGCCGGACGCGCGCGAGCCTCGCGAGTTCCGCAAGGCGCACGGGCCTTGTCGTTGACGATTTTTTTGCAAAAGGGAACGGATGAACCGGATGTGGCGTGGTGTGGCGGGCTGGGGGCTGATGCTGGCGGCGGGCGTGGCCAACGCGCAGGCCTTCGACGCGGTGCGGCTGGAAGGACCCGAGGGCCAGGGGCAGGGCCGTGTCGGGGTGGCGGCGATCGCTGGCCATCGTTACCTCGGCTCCGACGAGCGGCGCTACATGCTGCTGCCCACGGTGGACTACCGCTGGGCGAACGGCTGGTTTGCCGGCGTGGGCAACGGCATCGGCTACCGCTTCGGGAGCAGCCCGCAGCTTCAATACGGCCTGCGCGTGACGGCGGACTTCGGTCGCAAGGAAAACCGCTCGGAAGTGCTGCGCGGGCTGGGCGACATCCCGCGGCGCCCGCAACTCGGCACCTTCCTGAACTGGCAGGTGACGCGCGATGTCTCGTTCACAAGCTCGCTGCGCTACGGCTCAGGCGAAGACCGCGACGGCCTGGTTCTCGACCTCGGGGCAAACACCGGCATGCAACTGGCCCCGCGCTGGCGGCTCGGCGTGGGCGTGGGCGTGACCTGGGTCAACCGCGCGTGGATGCAGTCGTACTTCGGCATCACGCCCGAGCAGAGTGCGCGCAGCGGCTATGCCGTGTCGACGGTGGGCGCGGGCGTGCGCGACCTGAAGGCCAGCGGCACGCTGATCTACTTCATCGACCGCGACTGGGCGGCCACCCTGGCCGTGAGCGCGAGCGCCTTGCAGGGCGATGCCAGAGACAGCGTGATCGTGCGCGAGCGCACGCCCGTCAGCGCGGTGCTGGCGGTGGGCTATCGCTTCTGACAGCGTCACACCGGTCGCACGATTTCACAGGAGCCTCCCATGAGCTACATCGACTGCTTTCTCGCACCCGTGCCGCGCGAGAACAAGGCCGCCTACGAGGCGCTCGCGCGACTGTCGGCCCAGGTGGTCAAGGAGCACGGGGCGCTGAGCGTCGTCGAGTGCTGGCTCGACGAGTCCGGCCCGGACGCGCAGACCTACCACGGCGCCGAGACCCGTCAAGCTCAGGTGGACTATGGAAGCTTCGTCACGGCCGCCGGCGCCCGGTCGGGTGAAACGGTGGTGCTGTCCTGGGTCGAGTGGCCCGACAAGGCCGCACGTGACCGCGGCATGGAGAAGGTGACGAGCGATCCGCGCATGCAGTTCGGCGACGAGCCGGCTGCATTCGACGGCCGCCGGCTCATCGCGGCGGGTTTCATTCCCATGCCGCTCGGCGCTCGCGACGGCTGAGCGCCGTCACTTGCGCATCAACGTGCTCTTGCCGAAGAGGCTTCCGATCAGGTCGACCGCCACTTCGGCGGTGCGGTTGCGCACGTCGAGCGCGGGGTTGAGCTCCATCACGTCGAGCGAGGCCATGCGCCCGGTGTCGGCGATCATCTCCATGCAGAGCTGCGCCTCGCGGTAGGTGGGGCCGCCCATCACCGTGGTGCCGACGCCGGGCGCGTAGTCGGGGTCGAGGAAGTCGACATCGAAGCTCACGTGCAGGTGGGTGTTGACGTCGAGGGTGGCGAGCGCGAGCTCCATCGTGTGGCGCATCCCCATCTCGTCGATGTAGCGCATGTCGAAGACTTCCAGGTCCATCTCGTGCACGAAGCGCTTCTCGCCGGCGTCGACGCTGCGGATGCCGATCTGGCGGATCCACTTCGGGCTGATCGCCGGCACGTGCCCGCCGATCTCGACGAGTTCCTGCGGGCCCTTGCCGCACAGGCAGGCGACCGGCATGCCGTGCAGGTTGCCGCTCGGGGTGAGGATGTTGGTGTTGAAGTCGGCGTGCGCGTCGAGCCAGAGGATGCGCAGCTTCTTCTTCGTCTCGCGGCAGTGGCGCGCCACGGCGCTGATGCTGCCCAGGCCCAGGCAGTGGTCGCCGCCGAGCAGGATGGGCAGGTGACCCTGCACGAGCTCGGCATGCACCGCGTCGTGCACGAGCTGGTTCCAGGCCACGACCTCGGCGAGATGGCGGTAGCCATCGACCGGCGGCAGCCAGGGGTTGGCGGGGCCGGCCAAGTTGCCGCGGTCGACGACCTCCAGCCCCTGGTTCTGCAGCACCGGCACGATGTCGGCCACCCGCAGCGCCTCGGGGCCCATGCTCGCGCCGCGTGCGCCGGCTCCGATGTCGGTGGGGGCGCCGATGATGCTGACGGTGGGTGCTGCCATGCCTAGTCTTCCATGTCGAAGCTTCCCAGGTCGCCGACCTCGGTGGCCGGGATGTCGAAGCCGTACTCGGCTTCGAGCGCCTCCCAGGCCTCTTCCGCCGACTCGACGAACTTGAAGAGCTGCAGGTCGACCTCGCTGATCATCCCGGTCTCGACCAGGTGCTCGAAGTTGACGAGCCGGGCCCAGAACTCGCGCCCGAAGAGCAGGATGGGCCGGCGCCGGCACTTGCCCGTCTGGATGAGGGTGAGCACCTCGAACATCTCGTCGAGCGTGCCGAAGCCGCCGGGGAAGCACACGAGCCCGATCGAGCGCATCAGGAAGTGCATCTTGCGCAGGCCGAAGTAGTGGAACTGGAAGCACAGCTCCGGCGTGATGTAGGGGTTGGGCGCCTGCTCGTGCGGCAGCACGATGTTGAGGCCGATGCTCTTGCCGCCCACCTCGTGCGCACCGCGGTTGCCGGCTTCCATGATGCCGGGGCCGCCACCGGTGACGACGTAGATCGGCGCGGCGAGCTGGCGCGACTTCTCGGTCACCAGGGCCGCGAAGCGCCGCGCCTCGTCGTAGAAGCGCGACATGCGGATGTGGTTCTCGGCGATGCGGATGGCCGTCTCGTTGTTGGCCGACTTCGCGTCGGACAGCAGCCGTTGCGCCACGTCGGGCGGCACGATGCGCGCACTGCCGAAGATCACGATGGTCGACTCGATGCCCTGCTCCTTCTGGATCAGCTCGGGCTTGAGCAGCTCGAGCTGCATGCGCACCGGGCGCAGCTCGTCGCGCAGCAGGAACTTCTCGTCGGTGAACGCGAGGCGGTAGGCACTCTCGGGGCCGTCGTACAGGGAAGGCGGCGGGCCTTGCAGCTCGGCTTCCTTCTTGGCCGGGAGGATGTTGCGGGCGGTGAGTTCTTTGCGTTTGTCGTCCATGCGCGCAGCTTACCCCCGGACAGCGGCTATGCGCGGGTCTTGCACACGTTGCAGTCAGGGCTGCGGGCGGTCTTGATTTCCGTCCACTCCATGCTGCGTGCGTCGAGCATCTGCAGCCGCCCGGCGAGTGACTCGCCGGTCCCCGCCAGCAGCTTGAGCGCCTCGGCCGCCTGCATGCTGCCGACGATGCCCACCAAGGGTGCGAAGACGCCCATCGTGGCGCAGCGCACCTCTTCGAACGCCGCATCGGGCGGGAAGAGGCAGGCGTAGCAGGGCGCGTCGGGCCGGCGCGTGTCGTACACGGAGACCTGTGCGTCGAAGCCGATGGCCGCGCCAGAGACGAGGGGTTTGCGGTGGGCCACGCAGGCGGCGTTCACCGCGTGGCGGGTCTTGAAGTTGTCGGTGCAGTCGATCACCACGTCGGCCGCGGCCACCAGTTCGTGGAGCCGCTCGGGGCCGGCACGTTCGGTGAGGGCCACGACCTGCACCTCGGGGTTGATCTCGCCGATCGATTGTTTCGCCGACTCGGCCTTGGGCCGCCCCACGCGGCTCATGTCGTGGGCGATCTGCCGCTGCAGGTTGGTGAGGTCCACCGTGTCGTGGTCGACGATGGTGATGCGGCCGACGCCCGCCGTGCCCAGGTACAGCGCCACCGGCGAGCCCAGGCCGCCAGCACCGATGACCAGGGCATGCGCGTCGAGCAGCCTGCGCTGGCCTTCGATGCCCAGCTCGTCGAGCAGGATGTGGCGCGAGTAGCGCAGGAGCTGGTCGTCGTTCATGCCGCAATGATGGCCCGAAAAGGACAACGCCCGCGGCGAGCGGGCGTTGTGTCGGGAGGCCGTGGCCTCAGTTCGTCGTCGAGGCCTCGGGCTTGCGCTCGACCGCGCTCTTGGAGACCACCACCGGCTTGCCCTTCAGGCGGTTCAGCGCCTGGGCGAGCTGGAAGTCTTCGGCACTGCCGAACTCGGGCGGGCGCTTGATCGGCTGCGAGCCGGCCTTGGCGGCCTCTTCCTCCAGCTTCTTGCGCGCTTCCTCGCGCGCCTTCTCGCGCGCCACGTCCTTCACCTCGGGGCCCTGGCCGCTGTTGAGGTGCTTCTCGTAGTCGGCTTCGCGCATCGTCAGGGCGGCGAAGATGTTGCCTTCTGCCGTCTCGTCGAGCATGACGTCTGGCACGATGCCGCGCGCCTGGATCGACTTGCCGCTCGGGGTGTAGTAGCGGGCGGTGGTCAGCTTGACCGAGGTGTCGGCCATCGGCAGGTCGCGGTTCTCGGTCTGCACCGAGCCCTTGCCGAAGGTCTGGGCGCCCATGATCACGGCACGCTTGTGGTCCTGCAGGGCGCCGGCGACGATCTCGCTGGCCGAGGCCGAGCCTTCGTTGACCAGCACCACCAGCGGCACGCTCTTCACCGCCTCGGGCAGGCCCTTGAGCGGGTCGAGGCCCAGGCCGCTGCGGCTGCGGCTGTAGTGCTGCGGGGTGGCCTTGAACTCGAAGCGCGACTGCGCCATCTGGCCCTTCATCGAGACGACGGTCACGTTCTGCGGCAGGAAGGCCGCCGAGATGGCGATGGCGCCGTCGAGCAGGCCGCCCGGGTCGTTGCGCAGGTCGAGCACCAGGCCCTTGAGGTTGGGATCCTGGGCGTAGAGCTCGTTGAGCTTGCGCACGAAGTCGCTGACGGTGGGCTCCTGGAACTGGCCCACGCGCAGCCAGCCGTAGCCCGGCTCGATCATCTTGGCCTTGACGCTCTGGGTCTTGATCTTGGCGCGGGTGATGGTCACCGGGAAGCTGCGTGTCTCGGCCTTGCGGTAGACGGTGAGCGTCACCTTGGTGTTGACCTCGCCGCGCATGCGCTTGACGGCCTGGTCCATGGTGAGGCCGCGCACGGCGGTGTCGTCGATGCGGGTGATGAGGTCACCCGACTTGATGCCGGCCTTGAAGGCGGGCGAATCTTCGATCGGCGTCACGACCTTCACCAGGCCGTCTTCCATGCCGATCTCGATGCCCACGCCCACGAACTGGCCGGAAACACTCTCGCGGAACTCGCTGAAGTGCTTGCCCTCGAGGTACTGGGAATGCGGGTCGAGCCCGGCCACCATGCCCGAGATGGCGTCCTTGATGAGCTTCTTCTCGTCGACCGGCTCGACGTAGTTCTTCTTGACCACGTCGAAGACGGCCGCGAGCTGCTGCACCTCTTCGAGGGGAAGCTGGTGGATGGGGTTTCCGCTGCGGGCCGTGGCCTGCAGCTGCATCGTGGTCAGCGCGCCGGCCACGGCTCCTACGACAACCCAGCCTGCAACCTTGAGTTTGGCGCCCATATATGACCTGCTTCCTGCTAAAGACGGAGATTTCACGCGAATTCAGTATAAAACTGCGACCGCGCTTGGAGCGGTCGTGGTAGCACTAAGTTTCAGCCGTTTTTCGCGAGATGGCGTGGCGGCGGCGCAGGGTGTGCAAACAAACACGCAAGACCCGAAAGGGCATCGCGACGGCGGGTTTTCACGGCGCAGCGGTTGCCACCTCGAAACGACCGCGCCCGGCCCGCTTGGCCCGGTACAGCGCCACGTCGGCCCGGTGCGCGAGTGACTGCACGGAGTCTTCGGCGGGGCGGGCCAGGGCCAGGCCCACGCTGGCGCCGATCGACAGGCGCTTGCCCTCGATCTCGAAGGTCTCGCCCAGCGCGGCGACGATCTTGCGCGCCACGGTGCGCGCGGCCGCGTCGTCCTTCACCTCGGGCAGCACGACGGCGAACTCGTCGCCGCCCAGGCGCGCCAGCAGGTCGCTCGGGCGCAGCGTCTTCTGCAGCCGCTTCGCCACCGCCACGAGCAGGGCGTCGCCGGTGGCGTGGCCGTGCTCGTCGTTCACCGGCTTGAATCGGTCGAGGTCGACCATCAGCAGCGCGAGCAGGTGCCCCCCCTGTTGTGCCCGCTCCAGGGCCTCACCCACGCGCAGGTCGAAGCCCGCGCGGTTCAGGGCACCCGTCAGCGGGTCGGTCTGCGAGGCGTCGAGCAGGATCTGGTGCTGGCGCTTGTGGCCGGTGATGTCTTGCGACACCGCCACGAGACCGGCCACCTGGCCTTCGGCATCGCGGAACGGCACGTAGGTGGTCTCGAAGAACTGATGGCCCACGGCCCCCGACTCGAAGGTCGTCCGCTGGCCCGCCAG
This sequence comes from Rhizobacter sp., assembly GCA_036402415.1. Classification (GTDB taxonomy): domain Bacteria; phylum Pseudomonadota; class Gammaproteobacteria; order Burkholderiales; family Burkholderiaceae_C; genus Rhizobacter. The sequence goes on from DASWSY010000181.1 coordinate 6,506, forward strand.
CGCGGCCTCGATGTGCGGCCGGCGGCGCTCGTACTCCTCGTCGCCCAGCACCTCGCGTGCGTGCAGACCCGTCAGGCGGCCCGGCGGCCGGCCCACCCAATGATCGAAGGCGTCGTTGGTGAAGAGATAGCGCTGGTGCCGGTCGGCCACCGCCACGAGCACCGGCAGTGTCGAGGCCACGATCTTCAGGATCGACTCGCTGCGCTGCAGTTCGGTCCGGCTGCGCAGTTCGTGGGTGATGTCGCGCATCACCACCGAGTAGGTTTCGATCTCCTGGCGTTCGTCGCGGTGAACGATGAGCATCTCGCTGACGTCGATCTCGCGGCCGTCGCCACGCAGCACCGAGGTTTCGCCCAGCCACAGGCCGGTGGCGAGCGCGGTGGGCATGATCACGTCGCGCACCTGGAGCTCGCGGTGCGCCGGCACGAACTCGTCGTAGCGCAGCGACTCGATCGGGTCGTCCGGCTTGAGTTCCAGCATCGCCCGGCCGGCGGGGTTGAGGTAGAGGAGCTGCCCCTTCGGGCTGACCTGCGCCACGATGTCGGTGCTGCGCTCGAAGATGGCCGTGAGCATGCGCTGGGCGCGCTGCTGCTGGGCACGTTCGGTCACGTCTTCGATGGAGCCCACATGGCCGACGAGGCGGCCGTCTACCTGCAGCGGCGCGGTGCGCACCGACAGCATCGCCTCGCAGCCATCGGGGCGTGTCACGCGCAGCGTGTTGCGCACCGCCCGGCGGGAGGCGGTGGCGTCGCGCCACGCCGCCATCAGCGGCTCGCGATCGGCCGGGGCGACCAGCTCGCTCCAGCCCCAGGCCATGCGCTCGCGCGGCAGGCCGAACTTCTGGAAGTACGCGTCGTTGGCGTAGGTCGTCTCGCCGCGCGTGTCGGTCATGAAGAGCCCGAGCGGGAAGGCGTTGCTGACCGCGTCGAACTGGGCCCGGCTGTG
>DASWSY010000182.1:0-5869 GCA_036402415.1 Rhizobacter sp.
CTCGACCAACGAGGCCGACGTGCGCTCGGCCCTCGGCGCCGGCGTGCCGGCCGCGCGCGTGTACCCGCACTCGGCGCGTGCATCGGATGCCCACCCGAACGAAGTGCGCATCGCCTTCGACGGCGACGCGGTGCTCTTCTCCGACGAATCCGAGCGTGTCTTCCAGCAGGCCGGGCTCGACGCCTTCCAGGCCCATGAGCGCGACCGCGCCGAGCTGCCGCTGGCCGCAGGCCCGTTCAAGCCGCTGCTCGAGGCGCTGAAGACACTGCAGAACCAGGAATCGGCCGCCATGCGCCTGCGCACCGCGCTCGTCACCGCACGCAGCGCGCCGGCCCACGAGCGCGCCATCCGCACGCTGATGGAGTGGGACATCGACATCGACGAGGCCATGTTCCTCGGCGGCCTGCCCAAGGGCGCCTTCCTGCGCGAGTTCGAGCCCGACTTCTTCTTCGACGACCAGACCGGCCACATCGAAAACGCCCTGCCGCACGTGCCCTCGGGCCACGTGGCGGCCGGCGTCACGAACCTGCTGGCCGCCAAGCCCTGAGCCAGCCGAGCCCCGCGGTCGTGTCGCCGCGCGGCCGGTACTCGCAGCCCACATGGCCGGCATAGCCCAGCGTGTCGATCAGCTCGAAGAGGTAGGGGTAGTTCACCTCGCCGACGTCGGGCTCGCCGCGGTCGGGCACGCCGGCGATCTGGACATGGCCGACACGGCCGGTGGGCAGGTACTGGCGAAGCTTCGCGGCCAGGTCGCCCTCGACGACCTGGCAGTGGTACAGGTCCATCTGCACCTGCAGGCTGGGCGCCCCCACCTCCTCGACGATCGCGTGCGCGTGGTCCTGCCGGTTGAGGAAGTAGCCCGGCATGTCGCGGCGGTTGATGGGCTCGATGAGCAGCGTCACGCCCGCATCGGCGGCACGCTGCGCGGCCCACGCGAGGTTGCGCACGTACAGCGCCTGCAGCGGCACACGGTCGGCGTCCGGCGGCACCAAGCCGGCCAGCACGTGCACGCGCGGGCACTGCAGGGCCGCGGCGTATTCGAGCGCCTGGTCGATCGCACGCCGGAACTCGGCTTCGCGCCCGGGCACGCAGCCGATGCCCCGATCGCCGGCCGCCCAGTTGCCGGGCGGCGCGTTGAAGAGCACCTGCTGCAGGCCATGCTCGCGCAGGCGCGCGGCCAGCACGGCAGGCGCGTGCTCGTAGGGAAAGAGGTATTCCACTGCCTCGAAGCCGTCGCGCCGCGCGGCGGCGAAGCGGTCGAGGAAGGCGTGCTGGCCGTAAAGGAAGCTCAGGTTGGCGGCAAAGCGTGGCATGCACGGCACCTTAGCAGGTGCATCGAGCGCCTCGACCGTGCACCGCTTTGCGCTGCGTCACGCCGATTCCAACTTGCGCACAGGGCCTCCGGCCCCACGACGGCGCCCGGGTCCAGAATGGAGAGCTGCACTGCATGAAGCTCGACATTCAAACCATCCTCGTGGTGCTGCTGGCCAACGTGTGGGCCACCGCCGTGGCGCTGCCCCTGCTGATGGGCTGGCGCGTGAGCCCCGCTGCCCGGCTGTTCCAGGCCGGCATGGCGGCGCACGCGGCGAGCTGGGCCTTCTTTCTCGTCGCGCCGCGCCTGCACGACCGTGCCCTCACGTCGGTGGCCCTGGGTCTCATGGCCCTGAGCTTCGCCCTGCTCGGGTCGGCCCTGCAACACTGGCTCGGCCCGCGGCCGGGGGGCCGGTCGATGCGGGGGCTGATGTGGGCGCTGGTCGCGGCCGTGCCCATCGTGTATGCCCTCGCCTACCCCAGCTATCCGGTGCGCGTGGGCCTTTCAAACGCACTCTTCGCACTCCAGATGCTGCTCGTCTGCGTGGCCCTCGCGTCGCCTGCGCCGCAGGCGAGCTGGCGCTGGCGTGGCCTCGTGCTCGCGAGCTTCGTGGCGCTCGGGGTGGTCACCGTGTGGCGCGGTGTGCTGGGCGCCTTCTTCACCGAGGCCTATCCGTTCTACCGCGCCACGCACCCGGTCAACGTGACGGCCGTGTTCATCAACCATGTGGCCCTGTCGCTGTGCACGCTGGGCCTGCTCGCCGCCTGGCGCGAGGAAGCCGAGCGCGAACTGCGTCGCCAGGCGCAGACCGACGGCCTCACCGGCCTGCTCAACCGCCAGGCCTTCCTCGAACGGGCGCACACGGCGCTGGCGCACGCCTGGCGCTACGACGAGACCTTGACGCTGCTGATGCTCGACATCGACCACTTCAAGCGCATCAACGACCAGCACGGCCATGCGGCCGGCGATGCAGCGCTCAAGACCGTGGCGCAGGGGCTGCGCGCCTGCACGCGCGGCGGCGACCTTGTCTGCCGCTACGGCGGCGAGGAGTTCTGCGTGCTGCTCTCGCGCGCCACCGCGGCCGATGCGCTGCGCTTCGATGAGCGCCTGCGCGCATGGCTCGTCAAGCTGGCCGACGAAACCGGCGCCGCGCGCATCGACTACAGCGCCGGCATCGCCGTGCGCCAGCCCGACGACCGCACGATGGACGAGCTGCTGCTGCGCGCCGACACCGCGCTCTACCGTGCCAAGGCCGACGGCCGCGGCCGCGTGGCGGGCACGCCTGCGGCAGGCCAGAAGGAGCTCACTTTCGACCTCGCGCTGTGACGCGCCGTCCGGTCAGTCCGCGCGCCAGCCGAGCAGCTCGGCCAGGCGCCGCAGCACCCACTGCGCCTCGGCCTCGTCCACGCCGGCCTGGCCGCCGCGCAAGCCCTGGCCGATGCGCGCCAGCACGTCCGACTCGGCCACGCCGAGCTGCCAGAGCTGGGTGCTGGCCGTCTCGGTGAGCATGTTGGCGAGGTCTTCGCAGTACTCGTAGCGCTCGCGGATCTCGCGCCACGGCGCGGTCGGCCGGATGCGCCCTTCCGGCACGAAGAGCGCGACGAAGGAGGGAGGGACCTCGATCTGGTTCTCGTCGTCGGACATCAAGCCTCGCGCGGCCGTTCGTGGAACTGCCAGATGCGCCCGCCGTCGACCACGAGGTCGTGGCAGTTGACGAAGCTGCCTTCGTCGCTGGCCAGGAAGAGCGCCGCGTTGGCGATGTCGTCGGCCAGGCCGGCGCGCGGCGTGGGCGTGGCGTGCGCCAGGTTCTGCTGCAGCTTGGCCAGTCGCTTGGCGTTCACCTCGTCGGTGGCGGTGCCCGCGCCGCCCCAGAAGATCGGCGTGGCGATCGCGCCGGGCGAGATCGCGTTGACGCGTATGTTGTCGGGCGCGAGCTGCACGCCCATCAGCCGCGTGAGGTGGCTCACCGCGGCCTTGGCGCAGGAGTACAGCATCGCGCCCTGTGCGATCCGGTGCGCGGCGATGCTGGAGTTGTTGATGATGCTGCCCCCGCCGCTGCCCTTCATCGCGCGGGCCGCGTGCTTGATGCCGAAGAGCACGCTGCCATAGAGCAGCTTCATCGCGAAGTCGAGCTGTGCCTCGGTCACGTCCTCGAGCTGGCCGGGCGTATTGCCGCCGGCGTTGTTGAACATGCAGTCGAGGCGGCCGAAGCGCTGCACCGCGGTGTCGACGAGTGCCGCGATGTCGCTCTCTCGCATCACGTCGGCCACCTGGAAGTGGACCTTCTCGCCCAGCTCCTTCGCCAGCGCCTCGCCGCGCTCGACGCTGCGCCCGGCAATCACCACCGAGGCGCCTTCGGCGGCGAACCGGCGCGCCGTCGCCTCGCCGATGCCGCTGGTCGCGCCCGTGATCACCGCCACCTTGCCCTGCAGTCTGCTGCCCATGAACCGTCTCCGTCCGTTCGATCGAGACGCAGAGCCTACTGCAGCGGCAGCAATTCACGGCCGCAGGCCGAAAAGGCGGGAACTGAGGCGGCCGCAAGCCCTCCAAGCGCGATCCTCAGCAGTACCAGGAGACCCGCTTGGCCTCTTTCGCGCAGCCCTTGCAATCGACGTTCCTGCTCGGCCGGTCATTTTTGCTGGCGTTCCTCGCCGCGGCGGCCACGTGGGCAAGCGCGAGCCCCGAATCGGCCGGCGCCCTGCGCGAACGGCATGCGCGGCTGGCGAACGAGATCGAACAGAGCCCGTTCCAGCGGCCGCTGGTGGTGCAGAGCAGCGACGCCGGCAACACGCTGCAGGGCAGCGTCGACGCGGTGATGCCGCAGCCGTATGCCCTGGCCCGCGAACACCTGCAGCAGCCGGGCGCGCTGTGCGAGATCCTCATGCTGCAGGTCAACACCAAGCAGTGCGTGGCGAACGGCCAGGAGCTGGTGGTGCACATCGGCCGCAAGAACGACCAGCCCCTCGACGAGGCCTACCGCGTGGCCTTCACGCTGCAGCCGCAGGCGAGCAGCGGCGAGCACATGAGCCTCCTGCTCAGCGCCGCGAGCGGCCCCTTCTCGACGCGCGACTTCCGCATCCGCCTGCAGGCGATTCCGCTCGACGGCGGCAAGCGCACCTACCTGCACCTGGGCTACTCCTACGGCATGGGCATGGCGGCCAAGCTCGCCATGCAGGGCTACTTTGCCACCGCCGGCGCGAACAAGGTGGGCTTCACCCGCACCGGCAACGACGCCTACATCGGCGGCATGCGCGGCGCGATCGAGCGCAACACCATGCGCTACTACCTGGCGATCGAGGCCTACCTGGCGTCGCTCTCCGCGCCGCCCGCGCAGCAGCGTGCGCTGCGGATGGAGCGCTGGTTCAACGCCACCGAGCAGTACGCACGCCAGCTTCACGAAGTCGAGCGCGGCGATTACCTGGCGATGAAGCAGCGCGAGTTCCGGCGCCTGGGCGCCTGAACCCTACCGGGGCAGCACGCCGCGCGGCGTGCGCAGCGTGATCGAGTAGCGCAGTGCCTCCACCGGCGGCACGCTGTGCTGCCAGGCCCAGCGCGCCGGGCCGGTGAGCTTGTAGATGGAGCGCGGCTGCAGCTCGACATTGACGATGTCAGAGCGCTTCACCTTGCCGGGCGCGTCACGTCGATAAGGACGCAAGCGCAGGCGTGTGGGCGCCGCGAGCGAGATGCCCACCACGCACTCGAACTGCGGCACGTCGCGGTGCCAGCCGAGCGGCGTGCCCGGGCGGTACTCGGCGATCAGCGCGTGCACGAAGTCGGCCGGCGCCACGCCCAGCCAGCGTGCCGCCCGCTCGCGCAGCCCGTGGAACGCGGCCGGCAGCTCACCCGCGGGCTTGAGCTCCATCGTGTCGTAGTCGAACACACCGCCGTAGCTCACCACGCGACGGCGCGCGGTGTAGTCCTTGTACTTTGCCTCCTGCAGCGGCAGCGCCGCGATCAGCGCCAGCAGCGCGGCTTCCTCGTCGCGCGAGAGGAAGTCGTCTTCATACGTCGCGCCCTCGGGCAGCGCGGGCGGCAGGTCGGCGAAGAGCCCCGGCTGCATTCTGCTCAGGGCGCGCCCAGCCCGAACATCGCGGCCCCGTTCTCCCAGGCGATGCGCCGCGCCGCGGCCGGTGGCAGGTCGCCGAGCCAGGCGCGTGCCTCGCGCATCAGGTTCTCGTAGTCGGGCCAGCGGCCGTTGGTCCAGGTGTCGGAGCCGACGAAGAAGCGCTCGGGCTTCTCGGTGAGCAGCGCCTTCCAGGCCGGGCTCAGCTTGCCCTCGTCGACGGTGAGACCGGGGCGGTACGAGAGCTCGCCGTAGAGCGTGGGGTGCTTGTCGAGCAGCGCACGCACACGCTCGATCGGCGCCCCGCCGATGCCGGTGTGCGCCCAGATCATCCTGGCCTTGGGCGCGTGCGCGAAGAGCTTCTCGACCGCCACCTCGTCCACATGGGCCAGCACCACGAGGTTGCGCTCCTGCGCGAGCTGCATCAGGCGCCTGGCGGTCGGGCCGTCGGCGTTGGCGCTGTCGTAGAGGTGGAACTCGCCGAGCCCGCGGTA
>DASWSY010000183.1:0-3847 GCA_036402415.1 Rhizobacter sp.
CCCCACCGTGGGCTCGCCGGTGCTGGTGGTGGCGCTGGGCATGGGCTTCGCGGTGCTGCTGGGCGCGGCCTTCGGCCTTGCGCACGGTCTCCTCATCACCAAGGGCCGCATCGAGCCCTTCATCGTGACGCTGGGCACGCTGGGCATCTTCCGCGCCTACCTCACCTATTTCTCGAACGGCGGCGCGATCACGCTCGACAACACGCTGGCCGACGTCTACAGCCCGGTCTACTACGCGAGCCTGCTGGGCGTGCCCATCCCGGTGTGGGTGTTCCTGATGGTGGCCGTCGTGGGCGGGCTGATCCTCAACCGCACGGCCTACGGCCGCTACGTGCAGGCCATCGGCTCCAACGAGCAGGTGGCACGCTACGCCGCCGTCGACGTCGACCGCATCAAGGTCATCACCTACATGCTGCTCGGCGTCTGCGTGGGCATCGCCACGCTGCTCTACGTGCCGCGGCTCGGCTCGTCGTCGCCCACCACCGGCCTGCTGTGGGAGCTCGAAGCGATCGCCGCGGTGATCGTGGGCGGCACGGCGCTCAAGGGCGGGGCAGGCTCCATCACCGGCACGGTGGTGGGCGCCGTGCTGCTCTCGGTCATCAGCAACATCCTCAACCTCACCAGCATCATCAGCGTGTACCTCAACGCGGCGGTGCAGGGCTTCGTGATCATCGTCGTCGCTTTCATGCAGCGGCGGCGGCGATAGAGAGAGAAGGCGCAGTGCCTCACCCGCGGCCGCACGCCGCACGTTCATTCCCCACACAACGGAGACAACCATGAGATTCGCTGTTCGACTGCTTGCCACGGCCGCCCTCGCGGCCGGCACCCTGGGATTCAGCGCCATCGCGTCGGCGCAGAACAAGGTCAACCTCGGCGTGGCCATCCCGGCCGCCACCCATGGCTTCACCGGCGGCATCGTCTGGTGGGCCGGCGAGGCCAAGAAGGAGCTGGAGAAGAAGTACCCCGACCTCAAGGTCACGATCAAGACTGCGGCCAATGCCGGCGAGCAGGCCAACCAGCTCCAGGACCTGGTGACGGCGAACAAGATCAACGCGCTGGTCGTGTTCCCCTTCGAATCGGCCGCGCTCACCAAGCCGGTGGCGCAGGTCAAGGCCAAGGGCGTGTACGTGACGGTCGTCGACCGCGGCCTGACGGACACCAGCGCACAGGACGCCTACGTGGCCGGCGACAACACCGCCTTCGGCAAGATCCCTGCCGAGTACCTGGCGAAGGCGCTGGGTGGCAAGGGCAACATCGTCGCGCTGCGCGGCATCGCCACCACGCTCGACAACGAGCGCATGGACGCCTTCAACAGCGTGATGAAGAACCACCCCGACATCAAGCTGCTCGATGCGAAGTACGGCAACTGGAACCGCGACGACGCCTTCAAGGTGATGCAGGACTTTCTCACCCGCTTCAAGCAGATCGACGCGGTGTGGGCGGCCGACGACGACATGGCGGTGGGCGTGCTCAAGGCCATCGACCAGGCCAAGCGCACCGACATCCGAATCGTGTTCGGTGGCGCCGGCGCCAAGGGCATGGTCAAGACGCTGATCGACGGCAAGGACCCGCGCATCCAGGCCAACGTGTCGTACTCGCCGAAGTTCATCTACGACGCGATCAAGCTCACTGCCGAAGCGCGGCTGAAGGGCGAGAAGCTGCCGGCCACGACCATCATCCCGTCGGTGCTGATCACGAAGGAGAACGCCAAGCAGTTCTACTTCCCTGACTCCCCGTTCTGAGAAAAACCACCCCGCCAAGCCCCCATGAGCCACGACACGACTTCCTCTCCTCTTCGCTACGCCATGGTGGGTGGCGGGCGCGGCGCCTTCATCGGCGCGGTGCACCGCCAGGCCATGGCCCTCGACGGCCAGATGCGCCTGGTCTCCGCGGCGCTTTCGTCGCAGCCCGACAAGGCGCTCGCTTCGGGCCGCGACCTCGGCCTGCCCGACGAGCGCATCCACGCGAGCTGGCAGTCCCTGCTCGCCGACGAACTGAAGCGCCCGCCGCACGAGCGCATCCATTTCGTCTCGATCGTCACGCCCAACGACCTGCACCACCCGGTGGCCAAGGCCTTCACCGAGGCCGGCTTCCACGTGGTGTGCGACAAGCCGCTCGTGCACACCAGCGCGCAGGCCGACGACCTCGTGCAAACCGCAGAACGTGCCCGCACGGTGTTCGGCGTGACCTACAACTACACCGGCTACCCGATGGTGCGGCAGGCGCGCGAGATGGTGCGCGCCGGTGTGATTGGCAAGGTCCACAAGCTGATCGTCGAGTACCGCCAGGGCTGGCTCGCGCCGCAACTGGAGCGGGGCGACGACGGCGCCTGGCGCGCCGACCCCGCGCGCAGCGGCCCGGGCGGCACGCTGTCGGACGTGGGCACGCATGCCGAGCACCTGATGGCCACCGTCACCGGCCTCACGATCGAGAGCCTGTGCGCCGAACTCAGCACCTTCATCCCCGGCCGCCGGCTCGACGACGACGTGAGCGTGTTGCTGCGCTTCACCAACGGCGCGCGCGGCGTGCTGATGGCCTCGCAGGTGGAAACCGGTTGCGAGAACGACATCCGCCTGCGCGTCTTCGGCAGCCAGGGCGCGCTCGACTGGCGCCAGGAAGACCCGAACCACCTGGTGCATTCGCCGCTGAACGCGCCGCGCCGCATCCTCACGCGCGGCTCGCCGGGCCTGAGCGCTGCCGCGCAGCACGCCACGCGCCTGCCCTCGGGCCACCCCGAGGCCTTCATCGAGGCCTTTGCCAACGTCTACCGCGGCGTGGCCGCCGACATCCAGGCGCGCCTCGACGGCCGCCCCGCGAGCCCGGTGGAGGCCGACTACCCCACGCTCGCGGAGGGCGCGCGCGGCATCCGCTTCGTCGAGACGGTGATCGAGTCGAGCGCTGCGGGCGGGCGCTGGACGCCGATGCGGGGGTGAGCTGACGGCACGCCATGTGCCGGTCATGTTCGTCGCAACGCCGGAGAACATGATGAACCCCAGCCACCCCGCGCCCGACGCGGCTCCTAGCGTCAAGGCCCTGTCGATGCCTGGCCTGCTGCTGGGCATCGCGCTCGGCGGTTTCTTCGACGGCATCCTGCTGCACCAGGTGCTGCAGTGGCATCACCTGCTGTCGGGCGTGGGCGCGGTGGCCGACCTGCGCCTGCAGCTGCTGGCCGACGGACTCTTCCACCTGCTGATGTACGTGATGGCCGCCGTGGCGCTCTTGGCGCTGTGGCGGCGGCGAGCGGCGCTGGGCGGGGCGGGCGCGGGTGCGCGCCTGGCGGGCATGGCCGCCCTCGGCTTCGCGGGCTGGCACGTCCTGGATGCGGTGCTGTCGCACTGGGTGCTGGGGCTGCACCGCATCCGCATGGACGTTCCCAACCCGCTCGCGTGGGACCTCGGCTGGCTCGCGGTCTTCGGCCTGCTGCCGGCGCTGGCGGGCCTGGCCTGGCTGCGCCGTGCGGGCGGTGGGCCGGGTGGCAGCGGCCGTGGCATCGCCGCCTCTCTGGCCCTCGCGGTGCTGGTCGGCGGGCCGCTCGCGGCGCTGCCGTCGCCGGGCGATCAGGTGATGGTCTTCTTCGACCCGCGCCGCGATGCCGCGTCGCACCTGCGCACGCTTGCGCGCGCCGATGCGCGGCTGCTCTGGGTCGACCGCTCCGGCACCCTGTGGGCCGTGAAGCTCGCCGACCGGCGTGCCACGCGCGAGCTGTACGCGGGCGGCGCGTGGTTCGTGAGCAGCTCGGCGCTGGCGCTGGGCTGCGTCGCCTGGTCGCGCCCGCCGGTCTAGGGTGGCGGACAGCCTAGTGCAGCCAGGCGCCTGACCCGGGCTCGACGCCATGGCGTGCCGCTTC
>DASWSY010000184.1:0-9923 GCA_036402415.1 Rhizobacter sp.
GCGCCGGCCACCGCACGGCCGTCGGTGCCGTGGCAGGCGGCGCAGGTGGCCGCGAGCGAGCGCAGCGCGAGGTCGCCCGCGGGCTGCGCGTGCGCCGGCGTGGCGGCCAGCACCGCCGCCAGCGCAAGGGTTGTTCGGCTCATCGTGGACAAGGGCATCCGGCGTCTCCTGGGTTCGCGGCGCGCACCATCTTGCGCCGCATGGCCTCATTCCCCAGTCTCGCCATGGTTTTCGCCTTGCCGCATGCTCGCGAGCCTCGACGCTCGGCAACAGGAGACCTCGGCATGGCCACCCTCAACGTCAACGGCAAGAACCTTCGATTCAACGCCGAGCCCGACACACCGCTGCTGTGGGTGCTGCGCGAGCAACTCGGCCTCACCGGCACGAAATACGGCTGCGGCGTCGCCGCCTGCGGCGCGTGCACGGTGCACCTCGACGGCCAGCCCACGCGAAGCTGCGTGCTGCCCGTGTCGGCCGTGAGCGCCAAGGCCAGGATCGTCACCATCGAAGGCCTGTCGGCCAAGGGCGACCACCCGGTGCAGCGCGCCTGGCAGGCGATGGACGTGCCGCAGTGCGGCTACTGCCAGTCGGGAATGATCATGGCCGCGGCCGCGCTGCTGAAGGCGAAGCCCGACCCGACCGACGCCGACATCGACGTGGCGATGACCAACATCTGCCGCTGCGGCACCTACAACCGCGTGCGTGCCGCGATCAAGGCCGCGGCCAAGGGCGGCGACATGAAGAAGCTCGCGCTCGACATCCAGCACATCGTCGAGGAAGGGAGCCGGGCATGAACACCGTGACACTCTCTCGGCGCTCGTTCGTGGGCGCCTCGGCCGGCCTGGTCGTGGGCTTCCACATCCCGTTCGCCGGTGCCGCCACCCCACCCGCCGCGGACACGCCCGAGCTCAACGCGTGGGTCGTGGTGAAACCCGACGACACGGTGGTGATCCGCATCGCGCGCTCGGAGATGGGCCAGGGCACGCTCACCGGCCTGGCGCAGCTCGTCGCCGAAGAGCTCGACGCCAACTGGGCCAAGGTGACGACCGAGTACCCCACCCCCGGCCAGAACCTCGCGCGCAAGCGGGCCTGGGGAAACTTCTCGACCGGCGGCAGCCGCGGCATCCGCGAGTCGCACGACTACGTGCGCAAGGGGGGCGCCACTGCACGAGTGATGCTGGTGCAGGCCGCCGCCGAGCGCTGGAAGGTGCCGGCCGGCGAATGCAGCGCCGCCAGCGGCGTGATCACGCACACGCCCAGCGGCCGCACGCTCAGCTACGGCAAGGTCGCGCTCGATGCCGCGAAGCTCACGCCGCCCGCCGACGTGCCGCTCAAGGATCCGAAGGACTGGAAGCTCGCCGGCAAGCCCCTCGCGCGCCTGGACACGCGCGACAAGACCACCGGCGCGCAGGTCTACGGCAGCGACCTGAAGCTGCCCGGCATGCTCAACGCCGCCATCAAGGACTGCCCGGTCTTCGGCGGCAAGGTGAAGCGCATCGACGAAGCGGCCATCGCCAGGCGCCCCGGCGTGAAGAAGGTGGTGCGCGTGGGCGACAGCGCCGTGGCCGTCGTGGCCGACACCTGGTGGCACGCCAAGAGCGCGCTCGACGCCCTGCCCATCGAGTGGGACGAAGGCCCGCACGCGAACGTGTCGAGCGCCGACATCGCCGCCATGCTGAAGGAAGGCCTGGACGCACCGCAGGCGGTGGTGGGCAACAGCAATGGCGACGCAAAGGCCGCGCTCGCCGGCAGCGCACGCGTGATCGAGGCGGTGTACGCCTACCCGTTCCAGAACCACGCGACCATGGAGACGATGAACGCGACGGTGAAGTACACGCCGGAGAAATGCGAGGTCTGGACGCCCACGCAGAACGGCGAGGCCGCCCTCGCCGCCGCCAGCGAAGCCTCGGGCCTGCCGCCCGAGAAGTGCGAGGTCTACAAGCTGCTGCTGGGCGGCGGCTTCGGGCGGCGCGGGGCGGTGCACGACTGGGTGCGCCAGGCGGTGGCCATCGCGAAGGAGCTGCCCGGCACGCCGGTCAAGCTGATGTGGTCGCGCGAGGAAGACATGCTGCACGGCCGCTACCACCCCGTCACGCAGTGCAAGCTGCGCGCGGGGCTCGACGCCGAGGGCAAGCTGCAGGCGCTGCACATGCGCATCTCGGGCCAGTCGATCCTCGCGGGCGTGTTTCCGCAGATGGTGCGCGAGGGCAAGGACCCGGTGGTGTTCCAGGGCCTCAACCCGCCCGGGCCGGAAGCATCGATCGGCTACAGCGTGCCGCACCTGCTCGTCGACCACGCAATGCGCAACCCGCATGTGCCTCCCGGCTTCTGGCGCGGCGTGAACCTCAACCAGAACACCATCTACCTCGAGTGTTTCCTCGACGAATTGGCGCACGCCACCAAGACCGACCCGCTTGCCTTCCGCCGCGCGCTGATGGCCCAACATCCGAAGCACCTGGCCGTGCTCAACGCCGCCGCCGAGCGCGCCGGCTGGGGCACGCCCGCGCCGGCGGGCGTGTACCGCGGCTTGGCGCAGACCATGGGCTTCGGCAGCTACGTCGCGGCCTGCGCCGAGGTGTCGGTGAGCGACGAGGGCCAGTTGAAGATCCACCGCATCGTCGCGGCCACCGATCCGGGCCACGCGGTCAACCCGCAGCAGATCGCGGCGCAGGTCGAGGGCTCCTTCGTCTATGGCCTGTCGGCGGCGCTCTTCGGCGAGTGCACGGTGAAGAACGGCCGCATCGAGCAGGACAACTTCAGCTCCTACCCGGTGGTGCAGATGGAGCACATGCCCAAGGTCGAAACCATCGTCATGCCCTCGGGCGGCTTCTGGGGTGGTGTGGGCGAGCCCACCATCGCCGTGGCGGCCCCGGCGGTGCTGAACGCGATCTTCGCCGCGACCGGCAAGCGCATCCGCGAGCTGCCGCTGCGGCACCACAGCCTGAAGAAGGCCTGATGCGGCGGGTGGCGGCGCTGCTCTCGCTGACCCTGGCCGCGTGCGCCACGCCGCCCGGCGACACGCTGCCGCCGCTCACCGCCACGCCCGGCGATGCGGCGCGCGGCCGGGCGCTGGTTGCGAGCCGGCAGGCCGGCCTGTGCCTGCTGTGCCACACGGCGCCGATTCCGGAAGACCGCTTCCAGGGCAACCTCGCCCCCGACCTGGCCGGCGTGGGCCGCCGCTACAGCGCGGCACAACTGCGCGCCCGCGTGGCCGACGCGCGCCGTTTCAACCCCGACAGCATCATGCCGGCCTACCACCGCAGCGAAGGCCTCACGCGTGTGGCGCCGGCGCTGCGCGGCAAGACCTTGCTGACGGCGCAGGAGGTGGAAGACGTGGTGGCCTGGCTGGTCACGCTGAAGTAGGGTGCCGGCATGAAGCGACGCGATGTGCTCCTGGCGGCTGGCGCGGTGCTCGTGCGGCCGGCGCACGCCACCTCGTCGGAGATGGAGGCCGCCATCCGCGGCTACGCCGACGCGAAGCCGGTGACGCGCGGCAAGGTCAAGCTCGACGTGCCCACGCTGGTGGAGAACGGCAACGCCGTGCCCGTCACCGTCACGGTCGACAGCCCCATGACGCCGGCGGCCCACGTGACCGGCATCGCGATCTTCAACGACCGCAACCCGCAGCGCGACGTGGTGCGCTTCACGCTCACGCCGCGCAGCGGCCGGGCGCAGGTGTCGACGCGCATCCGCCTGGCGACCTCGCAGCAGCTCGTCGCGGTGGCACGCCTGAGCGACGGCAGCTACTGGTCCGACGCGGTCGACGTGCTGGTCACGCTGGCGGCCTGCCTGGAGTGACGCCGCCCATGGCCCGCACCCTCATCACCGCCCCCACCACCGCCAGACGCGGCGAGGTGATCGAACTGCGCACGCTCATCGGCCACGTGATGGAGACGGGCTTCCGTCCCGACGCCAACGGCAGCATCAAGCCGCGCGACCTCATCACCCACTTCCGCTGCCGCTACAACGGCGAGCTGGTCTTCAGCGCCGAGCTCTACCCGGCCGTCGCCGCCAACCCGTACATCGTCTTCACCACCGTCGCCACCGAGAGCGGCACGCTCAGCTTCGAGTGGGTGGGCGACAACGGCTTCCGCCAGAGCGAGACGGTGCAGCTCAGCGTCACATGAAGGCCACCATCGCCGCGCTGTGCACGCTGTTCGCCGCGGCCACGTTCGCGCAGGACACGCGCCGCTCCGGCTTCGACGACATGGGCCCGGCCACGCAGGCCATGCAGCGCGACGACCTGCAGAACCCCGGCATGCTCTGGGTACAGGACGGTGCCGCCCTCTGGGCCAAGCCGCCCGCCAACGGCCGGCCCGCCTGCAGCGGCTGCCACGGCGCGGCCACGATGAGCGGCGTGGCGCCGCGCTACCCGGCGTTCGACGCGGTGCTGCAGCGCCCGGTCACCCTCGCGCAGCGCCTCAACCTGTGCCGCGAGCGCCAGCAGAAGCAGCCGCCGCTCGCCTACGAGAGCGCCGAATTGCTGGCGCTCGAAGCCTTCGTCGCACACCAGTCGCGCGGCCTGCCGGTGGCGCCGCCCGACGACGCACGCCTGCAGCCCTACCGCGCACGCGGCGAGGCGATGTACCGGCAGCGGCTCGGCCAGCTCGACCTCTCCTGCGCGCAGTGCCACGACGAGCGCGCCGGCCTGCGCCTGGGCGGCAACCGCATCCCGCAGGGCCACGCCAACGGCTACCCGCTGTACCGGCTGGAGTGGCAGTCCCTCGGCTCGCTGCAGCGCCGGCTGCGCAACTGCCTCACCGGCGTGCGCGCCGAGCCCTATGCGTACGGCGACATGGCCCTGATCGAACTGGAGCTTTACCTTGCCAGGCGCGGCCAGGGCCTGACCATCGAGACCCCGGCCGTCAGGCCGTGATTCACACGAGGAGCACACATGATCGACCACATGGGTTTCGGCGCCAGCGACTACGACGCGAGCCTGGCGTTCTTCACCGCCGCGCTCGCACCGCTCGGCTACAAGGTGGTGATGGAAGGCCCGCCCGGGGCGGGTGCCGGCATCGGCACCGGGCACGCGCCGGTGCTGTGGATCCACCCGACCCAGGCCACGCCGGCGCCCCTGCACATCGCGCTCACGGCCGGCAGCCGCGCCGAGGTGGACGCCTTCCACCAGGCCGCGCTCGCCGCCGGCGGCCGGGACAACGGCGGCCCCGGCCTGCGCCCGCACTACCACCCGAACTACTACGGGGCGTTCGTGATCGGCCCCGACGGCCACAACGTCGAAGCCGTCTGCCACAAACCGGCCTGACCCGTCGTCTGCAGGGACGTGCGGGGTCTGCCACACTCGCCGCTCCCTTTCCATGTCACCCACCATGCCTGCGATCTGGAAACAACCGGCCTCGGTCGAGCGCCTCACCGCGATCAGCGTCAACACCGCGTCCGAGCACCTCGGCATCGAGTTCGTCGAGGTCGGTGACGACTACCTGACGGCCCGCATGCCGGTGGACCATCGCACCAGGCAGCCGGCCGGCATCCTGCACGGCGGTGTGTCGGTGGTGCTGGCCGAGACGCTCGGCTCCTGCGGCGCCGCCTGCGCTGCGCCGCCGGGCCACCGTGTGGTGGGGCTCGACATCAACGCCAACCACCTGCGCCCGGTGACCGGTGGCTGGGTCACCGGCACCGCAAGGCCGGTGCACATCGGCCGCAGCACGCAGGTGTGGCAGATCGAGATCAAGAACGAGGAAGGCAAGCTCACCTGCCTGTCGCGCATCACGATGGCAGTGCTGGTTCCCGATGATGCAAAAGGACCGTCGCCATGAGTGCATCGACCCTGCTTCACTCGCTCTTCCGCGAGAAGGCCTGGATCAACGAGCAGTTCTTCGCGCAGCTCGGCCAGCTCGACGACGCGCGCCAGCACACCGCGATGCGCACGCTCAACCACATCCACACCGTCGACCGCATCTTCCGCGGCCACCTGAGTGGCACGCCGCATGGCCTCACCGCAACCAACACCCCTGAGACGCCCACCGTCGCGCAGCTGCAGCAGGCGGTGGCCGAGCTCGACCGCTGGTACGTGGACTACACCCGCGACCTCACGCCCGCCCAGCTCGACGAGCGCCTGTCCTTCACCTTCACCGACGGCGACCAGGGCCTGATGTCGCGCGAGGAGATCCTCGCCCACGTGATCACGCACGGCACCTACCACCGCGGCGAAGTGGGCCGGCTGATGAAGGACGCCTCGCTCACGCCGCCGCGCGACCTCTTCACCAAGTTCCTCCACCAGGCCGAGCCGTCACGGCGCGGCTGACCTTCAGCGCACGACGACATGACCCCGAACGCCTTCCCCGACGATTTCCCCATCACGAAGAAGTGGCCCGCACGACACCCCGATCGTCTGCAGCTCTACTCGCTGCCCACGCCCAACGGCGTGAAGGTGTCGATCGCGCTTGAAGAGACCGGCCTGCCGTACGAGGCGCACCTGGTCGACTTCAACCAGAACGACCAGATGTCGCCCGAGTTCCTGTCGCTCAACCCGAACAACAAGATCCCGGCCATCATCGACCCGAACGGCCCGAACGGCGCGCCGCTGGCGCTCTTCGAGTCGGGCGCGATCCTCGTGTACCTCGCAGCCAAGACCGGCCAGCTCATGCCCACCGACGTGGCGCAGCGCTACGAGACGCTGCAGTGGCTGATGTTCCAGATGGGCGGCATCGGGCCGATGTTCGGCCAGGTCGGCTTCTTCCACAAGTTCGCCGGCCGCGACTACGAAGACAAGCGCCCGCGCGACCGCTACGTGGCCGAGAGCAAGCGGCTCCTCGGCGTGCTCGACCAGCGGCTGAAGGGCCGGCAGTGGATCATGGGCGACGACTACACCATCGCCGACATCGCCACCTTCCCCTGGGTGCGCAACATGGTCGGCTTCTACGGCGCAGGCGAGCTCGTCGGCTTCGACGACTTCGCCGAGGTCAAGCGCGTGCTGGCGGCCTTCGTCGCCCGCCCGGCGGTGCAGCGCGGGCTCGAGATCCCCAAGCGGCCGGCCTGACCCGCGCGGAGGGTCGCTCGGTGTACTCGCCGAGCGGGGTGTCGTCGATCCCCTCAGTGCGCGAGCAGCTCCTGCCAGCTCGTGCGCGGGGCGCCGAGCACGAAGCCCTGCGCGTAGTCGACGCCGGCGCTGCGCAGGCGCTGCAGCACGCTCGGGTCTTCGATGAGTGGGGCCACCACCACCGCCTTCATCGCATGTGCGAGGTCGGTCATGGCGCGCACCATCAGCACGCCCACCTCGTCGTTCGCCAGGCCCTGCACCAGGCTGCCGTCGAGCTTCACCGCCGAGAGCGGCAGGCCGCGCAGGTGGCCCAGGCCACCGAGGCCACGGCCGTATTCGTCGAGCAGCAGCCGGACGCCGAGCTGGTGCAGCTCGTTGAGCACGGGCTGCAGCGCGGGCAGGTGGCCGGCGAGTTCGCTCTCCTTGATCTCCAGGCAGAGCTGGCCGGGCGCGAACGCGCCCTCGCGCAGCAGCGTGGTCAGCCGCCCCAGGTAGCCGGCGTCGAGCAGTGAGGCGGTGGCCACGTTGAGGTGGAAGCGCGAGGCCACCGGCCGCTCCCGGCGCGCGAGCATCAGCGCCACCCGGTCGACCACCCAGCCGTCGAGCGCGGGCATGAGCTCGAAGCGCTCGGCCTGCGACAGGAAGGCGCGCGGCGCGAGCAGCGTGTCGACGTCGTCGAGCCGCAGGAAGACCTCGTGCCCGTGCAGCGCCTCGGCAAGCAGGGCCTGGTCTTCGCCGGGCTCTTCGGGCAGGCGGCGCATGTCGAAGATGGGCTGGAACTGCAGCGCGAAGTTGCCGGCGGCCAGCGCGATCTTGAGCCGCTCCGACCACGACTGCTGCAGCGTGGCGAGCGCCCCGGCATCGCCGCCGAGGTCGAACACGTGGATGCGGTTGCGGCCCTCGCGCTTGGCGATGTGGCAGGCCGCGTCGGCGCAGTTCATCGCATAGGCGGGCGACAGCGTGTGGCGGTTCAGGCGCGCCACGCCCACGCTGCCCGACACCTCGAAGCTGCGCCCGCCGTGGGTGAAGTCGCCGTCGTCGAGGATGGCGCGGAATTTTTCGGCCAGCGCGAGCACGCTGCCGTCGTCGACGTTGCGCAGCAGCACCGCGAACTCGTCGCCCGCCAGGCGCGCCACCAGGTCCGACTGGCGCGAGCGCGACTTGAGCTTGCGCCCGATGCTCGCCAGCAGCGCGTCGCCCGCGGCGTGGCCGGCGGTGTCGTTGACCTGCTTGAAGCGGTCGAGGTCGATGAAGAGCAGGGCACTCTCTTCGTTGCTGCGGCGCAGGCGGAAGATCTCCTGCTCCAGCATGTATTCGAAGTGGCGGCGGTTGTGCAGCTTGGTGAGGTGGTCGTGGCGAAGCTGCCACTGCGTCTCGGCCTCGTGGCGCTTGCGCTCGGCGATGTCGCGGAACGCCACCACCACGCCGACGCATTCGTCACCGTGATGTTGCGGGCGCACGGTGCACTCGACGTTGAGCATCTCGCCGTCGGCACGCCAGAAGACCGTCTCCCAGTTGCTCAGCGAGTCGCCCAGCTCGTAGGCCTGCTGCAGGAAGCAGGTTTCGGCCGGCACCGGGCGGCCGCGCTCGTCGGCGTGGTGGATGCGCTCGTGCGCCGACAGGCCCACCAGCTCGTCCTCGTGCGTGCACTGCAGCAGGCGCAGCGCGGCCGGGTTGACGAAGGTGATGCGGCCCGTGCGGTCGACGCCGTAGACGCCGTCGCCCACCGACGAGAGGATGAGCTCCAGGCGCTGGCCTTCGTCCTTCAGCCGCCGCTCGCGTTCGCACAGCCGCGCCATGCAGTCCACGCGCGCGACCACCGGCTCGTCGGACTCGTTCTTGAACATGCACTCGCTTACGCCCGCCTCCAGGCAGTCGCTGATGAGACCTTCTTCGTAGGAGCCGGTGAGCACGGCCAGCGTCATGTCGCGCGTGGACGGCCCGTCGCGCAGCGCGCGGCACAGCTCGGCGCCGTTCATGCCGGGCATGAAGTAGTCGATGACGGCGATGTCGAAGCGCTCGACCTTCACGCGCTCGAGCGCGGCCTCGGCGTCTTCGCAGGCGACGACGGCATAACCGTGGTTGCGCAGCAGGCGCTGGTACTTGGTGCGGCTGGTGCGCGAATCGTCGACCAGCAGCACCCTGAGCGCGCCGGGTGACTCGGCGTCGGGCCGCAGGTCGCTCGCCACCTGGGCCAGCAGGCCTCGCACCACGCCAGGCACCTCCGACGGCCGCTGCAGGCGCTGCACGCGGGTGTAGGCACGGCCCGTGCACAGTGCCGGGTCCACGCGGGCCGGGTCGGCGGCCAGCACCACCACTGCAAGCTTCTGGCAGTCGGGCCGGTGCAGGCGCTGCACGAAGGCCTCGCACACCGGCGCCGGCGTGTTCGACCAGCCGAGGATCAGCGTGACCAGGCCGCGCGACAGCTCCTGTTCGAAGGCTTCGAGCGCGCTCGCGTCGGCCGGCCGGGCGACCACGGCGAAGCCATGCCGCAACAGCAGCTTTTCCATCCCCAGCCGCAGCGTGGGCGATGACTCGACGAGCAGCAATCGGTGCATGGCCGCGATGTTAGGAGGGGCACTCGGCCGACGGGCACGCATTCCGTGAGCAATTTGCACAAAGACGGGCAAGCCCCGCGCGGCGTCGGTTAGGCTGTGTCAAACAGCACGCTTGCCCGGAGGCAGGCACACCCCACACGACCGTGAAACGCCTCGCTTCCTCTTTGCTGCTTGCCGCGTCGCTCTCGGCGTGCGTGGTGGTGCCACGCACGGAGATCGTCTACGACGACGACTGCAAGATCCAGAAGCGGCAGATGGTGCTCGACGTGCACCAGGTCGGCTGGTTCGGCGGCTGCGCCAACCAGGGCTGCGTGGCGCTGCTGGTCGGTGCGGGTGCGGTGGCCACCGCCAGCGCGGTCATCTCC